>NZ_WQPW01000046.1:0-37091 GCF_018785465.1 Clostridium sp. MCC328 | reverse complement strand
CTGTATTGTAGTAGCTCCGTTCATTGAAGCAGTTCCCCCTTCTGACAACATTTATAACCGTTGAATTGATTATACCATATCAATTCCGCAATCGTGGAAATTTCTGATTTTTACCCCGAATTCCTACTTTGTGGACATACGGCACAGGGCACAAAAATGTTCTATGATACAGGTAGTTCATCGATGGATTATTCCAATCGAATGACCAGCCTGTGTGGGATATGCTTCCCCGGCGATGTAGTGCCATGACTTTTGGCAGGGATATGGAGGAACCCTTACCAAAACGAGCATACCAAAGGGAGCGATACGCCGCTGTGAGATTCAGGGGAGGAACGACACCGGGGAGAACTGGCGAACTGACACCGAAATGATACCGAAACACGACAATCTGATAGGGGGACAGTCTACCCTATCGCTGATACTTCGGGAGATTTTAAGCGGCTCTATAGCTGTAATTTTGCCGAAAATCGCCCCGAAACCATACACGAAAACGGGAGGAAGCGCAATATGCCGAGAATGAGCAAAAAGAGGAAGCATGAGCTTTCCTTTTACCTCAATGACCGGGGGCGTGTCACTTACAACGAATTATGCCGGAAATGCCAGCATGGGTGCAGGCAGAGCTTCCGGGCGGTTGTGATTGACTGCCCCCGTTATTTATCCAAACGAGCAAAGAAAAAGGAGGAACACACAGAATGAATTTTGAATTTATGACGATAGACACACCATTGCCGCCCTGTATGCCCTTTCCCAGAGCGTTGACAGGATTTCCAGTCAGCAGCACCGCAAAGGTCATGTACTGCCGGATGTTGGACGCTATGCTATCCAAAGGGCAGGAGGACGAAAACGGAATCCTGTTTGTCTGCTTCCCTGTTACAGCCATTGCCGCAGTCTTGTCCCGCAGCTCTATGACGGTCAAGCGTTCTCTGAATGAACTGGAAACCGCCGGACTTATCATGCGGGTGCGTCAGGGCGTTGGAGAACCAAACAGGATTTATGTGCTGATACCGGGAAAGGAGGACGCTGCCCTTGCCTGATACCTCAAAGCTGGAAAAGCTCAACCGGGAGCTGGAGAAAAGCGAAAAGAAACTGCGGAAAGCCATCAATGATGAAAAGGCATTGCAGCACCAGTTAAAGCAGCTTACCCGAAAGGAACGGACGCACCGGCTCTGTACCCGTGGCGGTATGCTGGAAAGTTTTCTGCAAGAGCCGGAACGCCTGACAGATGATGATGTCATGCTGTTATTGAAACTCATTTTTCACAGGCAGGACACGCAGGAACTATTGAAAAAACTGCTGGAACGGAAGAAGCCGGAAACCCCTTAGTTTACTAAGGGCGCAATTATACACCACCCAGAGGTTGGTGCATTGCGTTCTCCGAAGGCTCCTCGCCGGAGGGCTGTGATTTTCCGCAGTCATGGTCTGCTCCAAATCATACAGGGGACGCTACGCTTCCCCTGCGCTGGCTACCACCAGCTACCCTTTTGTGGACTTGCCATCTGGGGACACCTTGCGTTGCAAGCTGTTCCCAGCCGACAAGTTTCATAAAATATGCTATCTTTTCGATAGGCAATAAAGTATAATGAAGTCAGCAATAAATCAGGAATTTGAGGTCAAGGATTAAACGGGAGGTTTATATGAAAAAATACCAATGTCCTTGCTGCGGATATTTTACCTATAATGTTCCGGCAAATAAAGATTGTGGGTATATTTGCCCCGTTTGTTTTTGGGAGAATGACCCGTTTATTGCTTCTGATAACGAACCAAGCGACTCTAATCATGGAATAACACTAAAAGAAGCGAAATTCAATTTCTCAAAATTTGGTGCTTGTGAAAAAGAAATGTTATGTTATGTCCGATCACCAAGAGATGATGAAAAAGAAATTTCATAGCGACAACTTCCAACTTGTAGAACTGAAAAATTGAAATTTGATGGGATGGTGATATTATGAAAAAGATAATGGCAGTTATGCTATCGTTGCTTGCTTGTACGGTTCTGCTTGCAGGGTGCAACACTTCCTCCGAAAGCAATGAAGAACAGTCCTTAAAGGTATATTCATTTAGCGGAGAAAATGAATATATTTCTGTGTCGAATGGTGTAATTATTTTAGATGGCAAAGATGAAATTTGCTATGGTGGTGATTTGAAAGTGATGTCAGACGATTTTGCTAATATTACCACATACTCAACGACCATTTATATCAATGGAAGCGAAAAAGAAACTCTGCTTTCTAATGGTGTTGATGATCAGACAGGTGAGACAATAGATGTTTCTGGAAATGTTGGACAAATTTCTGGTGACATTCTCAGAGATAGTGACGCTGATAAGTTGACTGATAATTTGTGGTTTGAATTGAAAACAACCAATTTGAACGGAGAAGAAAGCACTTATCGGGTACAGTTAGAGACAACTGAAATCACAAAGGAAGTCAAAAAGTAACCCCAAACTCTTACAACTAAATACCCGCCGCCCACAAAGCGGCACACCAAGCAGGAAATCTGAAAAAGGTTGCCTGCTTTTTTTCTGCCCAAAATGAGGTGGCAAAACGCCACCCCATCCGCCAATCACAGAAAGGAGTGACACGAAATGCCCTGTCCGCACAACGAAATTTCTATTGTGCAGCGCAGCCAACAGCAGTCTGCGATTGCCGCCGCTGCTTACCAGAGTGGCGAAAAACTGTTCTGTGAATACGACCAGCAAGTGAAGCACTATCCGGAAAAGCGTGGTATCGTCCACAATGAAATCCTGCTCCCGGCAAATGCCCCACAGAAATATGCAGACCGCAATACCCTATGGAACGCCGCCGAAGCGGTGGAGAAGCAATGGAACTCCCAGCTTGCAAGGCGGTGGGTGCTTACCATCCCCAGAGAGATACCGCCTGACCAGTACGCTGTCCTTGTACGGGAGTTTTGTGAGCAGCAGTTTGTTTCCAAAGGCATGATTGCTGATTTTGCAATCCATGACCCCCATCCGCCGGGACACAATCCCCACGCCCATATCATGCTCACTATGAGGGCAATGGACGAACATGGAAAATGGCTTCCCAAGAGCCGCAAGGTTTATGACCTTGACGAAAACGGGGAACGGATAAAACTTCCGTCCGGCAGATGGAAAAGCCACAAGGAGGATACGGTGGATTGGAACGACCAGAAGTATTGCGAAATCTGGCGGCATGAATGGGAGGTCATCCAGAACCGCTATCTGGAAGCCAATGACCGTCCGGAGCGTGTGGACTTGCGTTCCTATGCCAGACAGGGGCTTGATATTGTCCCCACTGTCCATGAGGGGGCTGCTGTCCGGCAGATGGAAAAGCGTGGTATCCAGACGAATATCGGAAACCTGAACCGGGAAATCAGAGCCGCCAACAGTCTGATGAAGTCCATCCGGCAGCTTATCCAAAACCTCAAAGGCTGGATTACCGAGCTGGGAGAAAAACGGAAAGAGCTGCTTGCACAAAAAGCGGCGGAGGAAGCGACACTTCTTCCCAATCTGCTGATGAAGTACATGGAGATACGAAAGGAAGAACGGAAGGACTGGACGAGGGCTGGACAGAACCGGGGGACTTCACAGGACTTAAAGGCAGTCAGCGAAGCCCTGTCCTATCTCCGGCAAAAGGGACTTTCCACTGTGGAGGACTTAGAAGCGTTTCTGGAATCTTCCGGGAAATCAGCCGCAGATTACCGCAATCAGATGAAGCCAAAGGAAGCCCGCAGCAAAGTGATTGACGGGATTCTTGCCAGCCGGACAGACTGCAAGGAATGTAAGCCTGTCTATGAGAAGTACCAGAAGATATTTTTCAAGAAAACAAAGGAGAAATTCAAACAGGAACACCCGGAGGTTGCCCGGTATGCGAAAGCCGCCTCCTACCTTGCCAAGCACCCGGACGATAAGGACAGTACCCAAAAGGAGCTGCAAAAGGAGCAGGAAACGCTTCTGGAAGAAATTGCAGCCCTGAAAACACCGCTGACCGAGGTACAGGAGGATTTGAAGAAGCTGCGGGACATTCGCTACTGGGTACGGAAAGCCACCCCCGGCACAGAAGAAAGCAAAGAGCCGCCCAAGAAACAGCCTATCAAAGAAGTCTTGCAGGATAAGGCTGACGAGAAAAAAGCACAAAGAACTGTCCCGGCACAGACGAAGCACAAACAACAGGATATGGAACTTTAACAGGCACTTGCCATTTTCAATCAGAGAATGTCAGGTGCTTTTCTTATTTTCAAGGAGGGATAGATTTGAATGTATTTGAAGCTGTGAAGCAGTCCGTCACAACAAGACAGGCTGCGGAGCATTATGGAATCCATGCAGGGCGGAACGGGATGGCTTGCTGCCCGTTTCATCACGATAAAACCCCAAGCATGAAGCTGGATCGGCGTTACCACTGCTTCGGCTGCGGTGCGGATGGGGATGTGATTGATTTTGCCGCCGCCCTGTATGGGCTGGGAAAGAAAGAAGCCGCCGTACAACTGGCACAGGACTTCGGGCTTTCCTATGAGGACTGGAAACCGCCGGGAAAGGCAAAAAAGCCCAAGCCCCGGCAGAAATCCCCGGAGGAACAGTTTCAGGAAGCAAAGAACCGCTGTTTCCGTATTCTTGCCGATTATTTCCACTTGCTTATGGCATGGAGAACGGACTACGCCCCGCACTCCCTGGAGGAAGCCTTTCATCCCCGGTTTGTGGAAGCCTTACAGAAGCAAGCACAAGTGGAATATCTGCTGGATGTGCTGCTGTTCGGGGAAACAGAGGAAAAAGCGGCTTTGATTACGGACTACGGAAAGGATGTGATACAGCTTGAACAGCGAATGGCAGAGCTTGCAGCCGCAGACGCAGCGAGAACTAAAAAACACCATGAACGCCATGCAACCGCCCCAGAGCATTGAGGAAATCAAGGCGGGACTGGAAACTACCGAGAAAGGCGGTGTCCGTCAGAGCATACGGAACTGCCTGACCGTATTCCAGCGTGACCCGCTGCTTTCCGGGGCTATCGCATACAACATCCTGACCGACCGCAAGGACATCATAAAGCCCATCGGTTTTCACAGGGAAAGCACCGCCCTGAACGATACGGACATGAAGTATCTGCTTCTTTATCTGGAAGAAACCTACGGGCTTACCAATGAGAAAAAGATTGATAACGCCATCGGGATTGTGGCGAATGAAAACAAGTACCATCCCATCCGGGACTATTTAAGTACCCTTGTGTGGGACGGGACAGAACGAATCCGTTTCTGCCTGCGGCACTTTCTGGGGGCTGACGCAGATGATTACACCTATGAAGCGTTGAAGCTGTTCCTGCTGGGTGCAATCTCACGAGCCTTTCAGCCGGGGTGTAAGTTTGAAATCATGCTCTGTCTGGTCGGCGGTCAGGGGGCTGGCAAGTCCACCTTCTTCCGTCTGCTGGCAGTCCGGGACGAGTGGTTCTCCGATGATTTGCGGAAGCTGGATGATGACAATGTGTACCGCAAGCTGCAAGGTCACTGGATTATTGAAATGTCGGAAATGATGGCAACCGCAAACGCCAAGAGCATTGAGGAAATCAAGTCATTTTTAAGCCGGCAGAAAGAGGTTTACAAGATACCCTATGAAACCCATCCGGCAGACCGCCCCCGTCAGTGCGTGTTTGGCGGCACTTCCAATGCCCTTGACTTCCTGCCCCTTGACCGTTCCGGCAACCGCCGCTTTATCCCCGTCATGGTGTACCCGGAGCAAGCCGAGGTTCACATTTTGGAGGAGGAATCCGCTTCCAGAGCCTATATCGGGCAGATGTGGGCGGAAGCGATGGAGATTTACCGAAGCGGCAGGTTCAAGCTGGCTTTCAGCCCCGCCATGCAGCGGTATCTCAAAGAACACCAGCGGGATTTTATGCCGGAGGACACCAAAGCCGGAATGATACAGGCGTATCTTGATAAGTACACCGGGAGCATGGTCTGTTCCAAGCAGCTCTACAAGGAAGCCTTGAACCATGCCTTTGACGAGCCGAAGCAATGGGAAATCCGGGAAATCAACGAGATAATGAACCAGTGCATTTCCGGCTGGCGGTATTTCCCGAACCCAAGAATGTTTTCAGAATATGGCAGACAAAAGGGCTGGGAGCGTGAAAACCCGGCAACGGACTCCGGCAACCCGTCTGAAAAAACGATGGATGGTTTTGTGGAGGTCACAGAACAGATGGAGCTTCCATTCTGAAAATGACCGCCCGTTGCACCCCCTGTTGCTATCCCGTTGCCGAGCCGGTTGCCGGGGAAAACCCCTTATTTCCGGGCTTTTCTCCCTTATAACAACCAAAACAACAGAAAAATAAAAGAAAAGTATAAATAGTAACCATCGCCAGATTGAGATTGTTTGCAAGGTCTTTTGAAGCCCGTTGCCGGACTTCGTTGCCGACACCCTCTGTCTGGCTATTTTCATGTATGGAGGATAACTGCCTATGGCAAAAAACAAAACAGAGATTCATGTTACAACGGTGTTTGACGGGGAACTGGACGCCACTGATGTGTTCGTCAGCCTGATTTCCCAGAAATACGGAAAGACAAATACAAAAGAATATCTTGCTAAAAAGAAAGATATAAGCTATAATGAAGATGAGGTTCAAAAGAGCCAGATACCGTCTGGATTGTGTGGGTAAATGGCTATGATGAACGAAATGGAATACAGAACAATCGGAAAGGCACTTGCCGGGGGCTATCGTGCAGCGGTCTATTGCAGGCTGTCAAAGGACGATGACCTGCAAGGCGAAAGTGCCAGTATCGCCAACCAGCGGGATATGCTGGAAAAATACTGCGAAAAGCAGGGATGGGAGGTTGTAGCAGTCTATCAGGACGATGGCTTCACAGGTCTTAATATGGAGCGTCCTGATTTACAGAGAATGTTGAGAGCCATTGAGCGCAGGCAAATCAACCTTGTCATCACGAAAGACCTCAGCCGACTGGGGCGTAACTATCTGCAAACCGGGCATTTGATTGAGGACTTTTTCCCAAGAAACGGTGTCCGCTATATCGCCATGAATGACGGAATCGACACCCTGCGGGATAACAACGACATTGCCCCATTCAAAAATATCCTGAATGAGATGTACAGTAAGGATATTTCCAAGAAAGTCCATTCCTCTTATCTTCTGAAAGCACAGAAAGGACAGTTTACCGGGTGTCTTGCCCCGTTTGGGTATCGGAAAGACCCGGAGGACAAAAACCATCTGCTCATTGACGAGGAAACCGCCCCGATTGTGCGGCTGATTTTCGGATATGCCCTAAACGGTCATGGTCCGAACTATATCCGCAGACGGCTGGAGGAAGAAAAAATCCCTTGCCCCACATGGTGGAACCGGGAACGGGGGCTTCGCAATACCCGCACAAAATGGGAAAAGAAAGACCCGGAAAACGGGCGGTATATGTGGGACTTCTCCGTTATCAAAGACCTTTTGATGAATCCCGTCTACACCGGTGCGATTGCTTCCCAGAAAAAAGACTACCGTTTCAAAATCGGCACAATTGGGGAAAAGAAGCCGGAGGACTGGATTGTGGTGGAGGGACAGCATGAACCGCTGATTGACCACATGAGCTTTGATATTGTGCAGAACAAGCTGAAATCCCGCCAGCGTCCGGGGCAGACCAATGAAATCAGCCTGTTTGCCGGACTGATAAAATGCGGCGAGTGTGGGAAGTCGCTGACGATACGCTACACAAACGCAAAACATCCTCAGCAGATTTACTCCTGCAAGACCTACAATGCCTTTGGAAAGAACCACTGCACCCAGCACCGGATTGATTATGACACCCTTTACAGCCATGTGCTGCGGAAAATCAGGGAATGTGCCAGAGCCGCCCTGATGGACGGGAAAGCGGTTGCCGACCGCCTGACCAATACCTGTGAAGCCGAGCAGCGTGAACAGCGGGAAGCAATGGAACGCTCCCTTACAAGGGATGAGGAACGGATTGAGGTTCTGGACAAAATGGTAATGCGGCTTTATGAGGATATGATTGCAGGGCGTATCAGTGAGCAGAACTTCAACACCATGCTGGAAAAGACACAGACCGAGCAGACGGAGCTTAAAGCAAAAGTGTCCGAGGGCAGAAAGCGGCTGTCCGATGAAGTCCAGCTTGCCAATGACGCAAAACAATGGGTGGAAGCCATTCAGGAATACGCCAACATCACAGAGCTGGACGCAGCCACCCTTAACCGCTTAATTAAAGAAATCGTCGTGCATGAGCGCATTGACGAAGATAAAACAAGACACATTTCTATCGAAATTCATTTTAATCTCAAACCCATCCCGGAGGTGGAACAGGTCACTGCCTGACCTGTCCCGCCGGGACGGTTCTCTAAAAAACACCATATAGATTTTTTGTACGCCGCCGCCCGCCATCGAGCAGAGTTTTACACCTAATTGGGGATAAAACAGCTCATGGCTGGCGGCGGTGTGGTGCTGATCGGCACGACCCTCATCCCCCTGCTCTCCGGTTTGTTCGGCTAATCCACGGCAAGCCCAGCTTAACCGAAGGGTGGTGAAATATTGGGCAGCATTTTAGAAAAGATCGAACAAGCTCTCAAGGATATGCTGATCGGATGGATCGAGAGCAACCTGACCAATATGTTCACCGATGTCAACGAGAAGGTAGGAACGATTGCCGCCGAAGTTGGGCAAACACCGTCCGGCTGGAACGGCGGCGTGTACCAGATGATCCGGGGACTATCTGAAAACGTGATAGTCCCCATCGCTGGTATCATCATCACCTTTGTTTTGTGCTATGAGCTGATTTCCATGATCACCGAGAAAAACAACCTTCACGACATGGACACTTGGATGTTCTTCAAGTGGTTTTTCAAGGCGGCTGTGGCGATCTATCTCGTGACACACACGTTTGACATCGTGATGGCAGTATTCGACATCGGGCAGAACGTGGTTTCCGGTGCAGCCGGAGTCATCCACGGCAACACCAGTATTGATATTGATTCGACGATTGCGCAGATGCGTACCGGCATGGAGAACATGGGCGTCGGAGAACTGCTCGGACTGTCGATAGAAACTCTTCTGATCAGCCTGTGCCTCAAAATTATGGCAATCCTCATTACGGTCATCCTCTACGGGCGCATGATTGAGATTTACTGCACCGTGAGCATCGCGCCTATTCCCATCGCAACCATGAGCAACCGCGAATGGGGCAGCATCGGCACGAACTATCTGAAAGGCTTGTTCGCTCTGGCATTTCAGGGCTTTCTCATCATGGTCTGCGTCGGCATCTATGCAGTGCTGATCAACGGCATGATTATCGCAGACAACATTCACTCGGCTCTGTTCTCTGTGGCAGCGTATACGGTCATTCTGTGCTTCTCGCTGTTCAAGACCGGAAGCCTCGCAAAATCCATTTTCCATGCGCACTAAGGAGGTCGGCAGCATGAAGAAGTACAGCATCATCTACGCCGATCCCCCTTGGGCGTATCGGACTTACTCCAAGAAGGGACAGGGGCGGTCGGCAGAAAGCCATTATCCGACGATGTGCATTGAAGACATCAAGGCACTTCCGGTTGGCGAACTGGCTGCGAAGGACTGCGCTCTGTTCCTCTGGATCACGTTCCCATGCCTCTGTGAAGCACTCGAAGTGCTGACGGCATGGGGCTTTTCTTATAAGACCGTGGCTTTTGTATGGGTGAAGCAAAACCGCAGGAACGATGACCTCTTCACCGGCATGGGGTATTGGACAAGGGCAAACGCGGAAATCTGCATCCTTGCCACGAAGGGACATCCGAAGCGAGTTGACGCCGGTGTGCGTCAGGTCATCCTCAGCCACATCGAAGAGCATTCCAAAAAGCCGGATGAGGCGCGGGAACGCATTGTCCGGCTCATGGGAGACCTTCCCCGCGTAGAGCTTTTTGCCCGTCAGTCTCCCGAAGGCTGGGATGTTTGGGGCAACGAGGTCGAATGCAGCATTACTCTCGGAAAGGAGGAAACAGACAATGGCATTTGTTCCGGTCCCGAAGGATCTTAACCGCGTTAAAACGAAGGTCATGTTCAATTTGACCAAGCGGCAGCTCGTTTGTTTTTCCATCGCTGCGGCAGTCGGTGTCCCGATCTTCTTTCTGGCGAAGGCACATCTCGACTTGTCTACGGCGGCAATGCTGATGGTGGTGATCATGCTCCCGTTCATCTTCTTCGCGCTTTACGAAAAGGACGGACAGCCCGCCGAAAAGTATCTGTACCACATCGTACAGTCCATGTTTATCCGGGACAAGGTGCGTCCCTATCGCACAAACAATCTCTATGCTGAAATTCAGCAGAAAATCAAAGAACAGGAGGAATTGCAGCTTGAACAACAGCACAGCAAAGGCAAAGCCTAAGATGACGGTCAAGAACGGCATCGTTTACGGCGATGCCCTTTCCGCTCAGGAGAAGAAGCGGATCGTCATGCAGAAGAAAAAGGACAGGAAGGCAAAGAAAGTCCGCAAGTCCGCCCAGCAGACCATTCCCTATGTGGAAATGTGCCGCGACGGTATCTGCAAGGTGAACAGCCGCCTCTTCACGAAGTCCATCGCCTTTGAGGACATCAACTACCAGCTTGCGCAGAACGAGGACAAAACTGCCATCTTTGAGAACTGGTGCGACTTTCTGAACTACTTCGACAGCTCGATCTTCGTCCAGCTCTCCTTCATCAATCAGAAGGCAAGCCTCAATGAGTTCCGCAAGCGCATCAACATTCCGGCACAGGAGGACGCCTTCAACGACATCCGCTCCGAGTATTCCGGTATGCTGCAAAACCAGCTCACCAAGGGCAACAACGGGCTGATCAAGAGGAAGTACATCACCTTCGGCATTGAGGCGGACTCCCTCCGCACGGCAAAGCCGAAGCTCGAACGCATTGAAACCGACATCCTCAACAACTTCAAAACTCTCGGCGTGAAAACCGAGCCGCTGTCCGGCTACGAACGGCTGAAAGTGCTTCATGATGTGTTCAATATGGACAGCAATGAGCCGTTCCGCTTTTCCTTCGATATGGTTGCCCGGACGGGGCTTTCCAGCAAGGACTTCATCGCTCCCACTTCCTTTGACTTCCGTGAAGGCAAGTGCTTCAAGATGGGCAAAACCATCGGTGCGGTGAGCTTCCTGCAAATCCTCGCGCCGGAACTCAATGACCGTATGCTTGCCGACTTCCTTGAGATGGACAGCAACATTACGGTCAATTTTCATATCCGGACGATTGACCAGGCGAAGGCAATCAAGAGCATCAAATCGAAAATTACCGACCTCGACAAGATGAAGATCGAAGAGCAGAAAAAGGCAGTCCGCTCCGGCTACGATATGGACATCATCCCGTCCGATCTTGCCACCTTCGGCGGTGAGGCAAAGCGTCTGTTGCAGGATCTCCAGACCCGCAATGAGAGACTATTCCTTGTGACCATCCTCATCATGAATACGGCAACCAACCGCCAGAAGCTCGAAAACGCGGTGTTCCAGACCGCCGCCATTGCCCAAAAGTATAACTGTGCGCTCAAGCGTCTTGACTTCCAGCAGGAAGAAGGGCTGATGTCCTCTTTGCCTATCGGCGTCAATCAGGTGGAAATCGAACGAGGACTGACCACTTCCAGCACAGCGGTTTTCGTGCCGTTCACCACACAGGAGCTTTTTCAGGGCGGCGAAGCTCTCTACTACGGGCTGAACGCGCTGTCCAACAACATGATCATGGTTGACCGCAAGCAGCTCAAGAACCCCAACGGGCTGATCTTGGGTACACCCGGTTCCGGCAAGTCCTTCTCCGCCAAGCGAGAAATGACGAACGCCTTCCTCATCACGGAGGATGACATCATCGTCTGCGACCCCGAAGCCGAGTATTTTCCCCTTGTGCAGAAGCTCGGCGGTCAGGTCATCCGCATCTCGCCGGTCAGCACGGATTACATCAATCCGCTGGACATCAACACGAACTACTCCGAAGAGGAAAACCCGCTGACGCTGAAATCTGACTTCATCCTCTCCATGTGTGAGCTGATTGTCGGCGGCAAGGACGGCTTGCAGCCGGTTGAGAAGACCATCATTGACCGTAGCGTCCGCATGGTCTATCAGGAGTTCCTTGCAGATCCTAAACCGGAGAAAATGCCGATCCTCGAAGACCTCTACAACATTCTGAGAAATCAGAAGGAACCGGAGGCACAGCGCATCGCAACTGCCCTTGAAATCTATGTTCACGGCTCTCTGAACGTCTTCAATCACAGAACGAATGTGGATGTCAACAATCGCTTCGTCTGCTATGACATCCGCGAACTCGGCAAGCAGCTCAAAAAGCTCGGTATGCTGATCGTGCAGGATCAGGTGTGGAACAGAGTCACCATCAACCGCGCCCAGCACAAGGCAACGCGCTACTACATGGACGAGTTCCACCTTTTGCTGAAAGAGGAACAGACCGCCGCGTACAGCGTGGAAATCTGGAAGCGTTTCAGAAAATGGGGCGGCATCCCGACCGGCATCACTCAGAACGTCAAGGATCTGCTTGCGTCCCGTGAGGTGGAGAACATCTTTGAAAACTCGGATTTTGTCTACCTTCTGAATCAGGCATCCGGCGACCGGCAGATTCTCTCGAAGGCACTGAACATCTCGCCCAGCCAGCAGAACTACATCACCAATTCCAATGCCGGTGAAGGGCTGATCTTCTACGGCTCCACCATCGTGCCTTTCAAGGACGATTTTCCCAAGAATACGCAGCTCTATCGCATCATGACCACCAAGCCCGAAGAAACCGTACAGAACTAAGGAGGATTTTGAATATGGATAAGAACTTTAACCTTGAGAACGCCAAGAGCATCATCGCAGAAGCCAGCGGTGTTCCCGTAAATACCACGTTTGGTAGCATCACCAAGCCGATTGACCTTCTGCTTGAGGTCATCGACATGAGCGCCGATCTCATTGCCCTCATCCACGAGGAAACCGAACTGAAAAAGCACCATCGCGCCTACCTCCACGTTCATGAGGAACTGGAGGACTGCGCCGACCAGATGGCAGAGCGTATGCAGGAGATTTTCGATGAGACCACTGACTGTGTGATCAAGCTGATGAAGGATGTCCACGAGACGTTCCGAGTCCGCAAGCAGGAAGCGGCTGAGGACGATGCCGATACCGTCACCATCGCCAAGGAAGACTACGAAACCATGATCGACGATCTGCTCACGATGTCCGAAATCATTCAGTGCGTCGCAGATATGCGCACGCAGGATGTGAAGGCAATCCGCGAGTTCGGCAAGTTCGTCCCCGCCTTTGCCGCCTTTGAGAAGAACCGCCTGAGCCTCTATCGTGAGGCGGCGAAGGAAGCCGAGGAAATCTTCGACCGTTGGGCGGACGAGATTGACGATCTCGATGAGGACTACGAGCCGGACGAGTTCTTCTCTGACTGAGCCGTCCGGCTCTCAAAGGAAGGAGCTGATACCCATAGAGCTTGACATCATTCATACCGGCGATTGCCTTGAAATCCTGAAAACGCTGCCCGATGACAGCGTTCATTGCTGTGTGACGTCCCCTCCGTATTACGCGCTCCGCGATTACGGCATGGAGGCTCAGATCGGCAGAGAGACAACGCCGAAGGAATATATCTCGCGCCTGACGGAAGTGTTTACCGAAGTCAGGCGCGTTTTGCGTCCGGATGGAACGCTCTGGCTGAACATCTCGGACACCTACGCCGGAAAAGGCAATCAGGGAGATTTCATTGACCCGAAGAACCCATACGGCAGAAACGGTCAGGCTGTGGCTCTCAACAACAAGGTTGAGGGCTGCAAGCCGAAGGACATGATCGGTATTCCGTGGATGCTTGCTTTTGCCCTCCGCGATACCGGCTGGTATCTGCGCAACGACATCATCTGGATGAAGGATAACCCCATGCCGGAGAGCGTCAAAGACCGATGCGCCCGCTGCTATGAGCATATTTTCCTGTTCTCAAAGTCCAAGAAGTATTTCTTTGACTACAAAGCGATTTCAGAGCCGATTGCCCCTGCAACGGCAGAACGCCTCAAGCGCGGCATGAAGGGCGGCAACAAATACGGCAAACCCGTTCCCGGTCAGCCTCAGCCGCAGTCCATCAACCGCCCCCGTGAGCATGGCGAGATCAAGGACGCAGACATCAATCCGCTCCGCAATAAGCGCGATGTCTGGAAGATCAACACCGTCCCCTTCAAGGGCGGTCATTATGCCGCCTACCCTCCGAAGCTGGTTGAAACCTGTCTTCTCGCCGGTTGTCCCGAAGGCGGCATTGTGCTTGACCCCTTTATGGGGAGCGGCACAACCGGCATGGTTGCCGCGCAGATGGGGTGTCATTTCGTCGGCATCGAGCTGAACCCTGAATACACCGAGCTTGCCTACAAGCGGATTGGAGGTGAAATCTGATGTCCAAGGAACCGGAACTCAAAGCCCGCGACAAGGTAGTCGTGCGGATGACGCGGGAGGGCGCGGTCGAGGAAAACCTGACGGCTGGCACCGAACAGCGTGTGTCAAAGAGGCTGGAAGATGCGGAGCTGGTGAAGCCCGGTGAGACAGTCGAGCCTTCCGAAGCTCTTTCTGCGGAGGAACAGAAAAAGGTGCAGATGCGCCATCAGCAGCGTCAGTTTCAGGCGGAACACGCCGAGGATAATGACACACAGCCGCTCTCGGAAACGCCCGTCACAGAAGAGAGAAGGGCAGAAAATCCACCCCAGAATGTACCCGAACCGCTGCCTTCGGAAACGCCGTTCAAGCCTCCTGTTTTGGAGCAGCACGGTGTTTCTTCTCATACCGGCACGGTGATTGCCGAAACGGTTGTCACCCACAAGCTGCGCAAGACCTCTGCGGTTGAAGCCGTTGATGCAGATGCCGTTCTCACTCAAGCGGCGGAGACTGCCTCTGCAAAGCCGCTCTCGGACGATGCAGTCCCGCCCACGAAGCGGATGCAGAAGCTCGAAAGGAAGTCTGAGAAGGCACATGAGCGTCTGGATGCTGCCCGTGAAAAGCTGCCCACGCACAAGGTTCTCAAGAAAGAGCGCGTTTTTGATGAAGAGACCGGCAAGGGCAAAACCCGCCTTCATTTTGAGGATGAGCTGAAAAAACCAAAGGGCAAAGGCAAGCTGCAATTTGAAGCGGATAAAACCGTCCGCAAGGTCGGTGACACCCTTGCTTCCGGCATTCACGGCAAAATCCATGAGGTCGAGCAGGAAAACTCGGCGGTTGAGGCGGCGCATAAAACAGAGATTGCCGCTGAGACCGCTGCGAGGCATTTCCGTCATCATCGGGAAAGCAGCGTCAACAAGCCTTATGAGAAGGTCTCCAAGCTGGAACACAAGGCGGATGCTGCTGATGCGAAGCTCCAATATGAGAGAAATCAGCAGGAGCATCCTGAGATGAAGAAGCAGAACATGAACAAGCACTACCAGAAGCAGAGCATTAAGAAGGAATATGCCGCCGCTCGAAATGCCGGTTCTCAGACTGCCGGGACTGCCACAAAAAGCACCGGCAAGAAGCTCGGTGAGAAGGCGTCCGACAAGATCAAGGAGTTCTTTGAGAAGAACAAGAAGGTCTTCATCTGGATCGGCGTCGGAATTGCCCTTCTCGTTTTGCTCGGTGCCGGAATCAGCTCGTGTTCGATGCTCACCTCTACCGGTTCGTCGGTTATCGCTTCCTCCTATCTCAGCGAGGATGATGCGATGCTGGGCGCAGAAGCGCAGTATTGCCAAATGGAGCAGGAGCTGCAACGCTATCTCGACACCTACGAAAGCACTCACAACTACGATGAATACCACTTCGATCTGGACGATATTGAGCATGACCCGTATGTGCTGATCTCCATTCTCTCGGCTCTCCATGAGGGCGAGTTCACGCTGGATGAGGTGCAGGGTACGCTCCAAATGCTGTTTGAAAAGCAGTATATCCTCACCGAAGAGGTTATCGTCGAAACCAGATACCGCACGGAAACCGACACATGGACGGACGCAGACGGCAACACGCACACGGAAACCTATCGCGTCCCGTATGACTACTACATCTGCAACGTGAAGCTCGAAAACTTCAATCTCTCCCACGTCCCGGTCTACATCATGTCTCAGGAACAGCTTTCCATGTACGCAACGTATATGTCGGTGCTGGGCAACCGCGAGGATCTGTTCGGTGACTCTCCCTACGTGGACAAATACATCACAAATCCTCCCACCGACTACGATGTCAACCCGGAATACCTGAACGACGAGAAGTTTGCGACACTGATCACCGAGGCGGAAAAGTATCTCGGCTATCCGTATGTGTGGGGCGGCTCCAATCCCGACACGTCCTTCGATTGCTCCGGCTTTGTCAGCTACGTTCTCACGAACAGCGGTCTTGTGAATACCGGACGGCTGGGCGCACAAGGGCTTTACAACGTCTGTACGCTGGTTTCAAAGGCGAATGCACAGCCCGGTGATCTCATCTTTTTCGTCGGGACGTATGACACCCCCGGTGTGTCCCACGTCGGCATCTACGTCGGTGATGGGGTCATGATCCACTGCGGCGACCCCATTCAGTACACATCCATCAATTCTTCCTACTGGCAGCAGCATTTCTACGCCTTCGGAAGACCCGCCTATTAAAAGAAAGGAGTTTTGCATGAATCCCAAGTATCAGAAAGTCCTCTCCGACATTGAGAAGGCTGAAAAGAAGAAGTCCGAAATCGAAGGTCAGCTCAAGGAGCTGTACGACAAGAAGACGGAGCTGGAAAACCTTGAAATCATCAATACCGTGCGCTCTATGGTGATGGACAAGGATCAGATCATGGCGTTCCTGTCTTCCATGAAGGGCGGCACCAAGACCGCTGAAAATATGGAGGTAATCGACAATGCGTAAGAAGTTTCGTTTTCTGACCGTCCTTGCAGTCTGCGTCATGGTGCTGTCCTGCTTCTCGGTGACGGCGTTTGCCTATGCCGATGACACCGATCAGAACCTTCCGGTCACAGAGGCAACCCAGCCCGAACAGCAGCCCGCAGTCACTCCCACGCCGGAAAAGCCGAAGGGTGAGCCGATTGACGATGAGGGCAACGCCTACACCCGTGACTTGCTCTATGACAAGGCAACCAACAAGCAGTTCATCACAGTCCAGACGAAGAACGGCAACACCTTTTTCATTGTCATCGACTACGATGCGCCCATCAACGAGGATGAGGAACAGTATCAGACGTACTTCCTGAACATGGTCGATGAGAGCGATCTGCTTGCGCTGCTGGATGAAGACACTGCGGCTGCTCTGACCACCTGTAACTGCAAGGAAAAGTGCGCTGCCGGTCAGGTCAACACCGACTGTCCGGTCTGCAAGACCAACATGAGCGAATGCACCGGCACAGCCCCCGTTACACCTGAGCCGGATAAGGATGCGGAAACCGATGTCCCCGCCCCTAAACCCGAAAAGAAATCCAACATCGGCATGATCCTCGTCATCTTCGTTCTTGCCGGTGCTGCGGGTGCAGCTTATTACTACATCAAGTTCGTCAAGGGCAGAAAGCCCAAGGATGAGGATATGGACTTCTTTGATGATGAAGGCTACGAGGAAGAGCCGTACATCAACGAGGATGATGAGCCGCAGATTGCGGAGGATGCTGAAACGGATGGTGATGAAGATTGATCTTAGTCATTGCAGAAAAGCCCAGCGTTGCCCAGTCCATCGCAAAGGTTCTGGGCGCGACGACCCGCAAGGACGGCTACATGGAGGGCGGCAATTACATTGTTTCGTGGTGCTTCGGTCATCTGGTGGAGCTGGCAGACGCCAGCTCCTACGATGAGCGGTATGCCAAGTGGCGGTATGACGATCTGCCCATTGTCCCGGAAAGCTGGATGTTTGAGGTCACAAAGGACAAATCCCAGCAGTTCAAGGTGCTGTCCGCTCTCATGAAGGACAAGCGCGTCACCGAGCTGGTCTGCGCAACCGATGCAGGACGCGAGGGTGAGCTGATCTTCCGGCTGGTCTACGACAAAGCCGGATGCACCAAGCCCTTCAAGCGTCTGTGGATCAGCTCGTTGGAGGACTCCGCCATCCGCGAAGGCTTCAATCATCTCCGGGACGGCAAGGAATATGACCGTCTCTATGAAGCGGCACTCAGCCGCTCGAAGGCAGACTGGATTGTCGGTATCAACGGCACCCGCCTGTTCACCACGCTCTATCACAAGAAGCTGGTGGTCGGGCGCGTCCAGACGCCGACCCTTGCAATGCTGGTGGAGCGTGACGGGAAAATCTCCACGTTCCAAAAGGAGAAGTATTTCAACGTCCACGTCGGCAAGGGCGATCTGACCGCCGATCTGGAAAAGGTCAAAACCGAAGAGGAAGCGAAAAAGATTACGGCGGCTTGCGAGAAAAAGCAAGCCGTCGTTTCTTCTCTCAGGCAGGAAACGAAGACGGTCAACCCTCCGAAGCTCTATGATCTGACCACCTTGCAGCGCGAGGCAAACCGATACTACGGCTTCACTGCCCAGCAGACGCTCGATCTCGTTCAGACACTTTACGAAAAGAAGCTACTGACCTATCCGCGCACGGACAGTCAGTTCATCACGGATGATATGGAGGACACTGCCCGTCAGGTCATTTCCATCGTCTGCCGCCAGCTTCCGCTTTTCTCCGGTGTTTCGGTTACTCCGGATATTGCCCGCGTAACCGACAACAGCAAGGTCACAGATCACCACGCTATTCTCCCGACCGTCCAGCTTGAAAAGCAGGATGTTTCGGCGCTTCCTCAGTCGGAGCAGAAAATCCTCAATCTTATCGGGATGCGCCTTCTGTGTGCGACCGGTGAGAAGCACACCTACGCAGAAACGCAGATCTCGCTCTCCTGCGAGGGCTATGCGTTCAAAGCCAAGGGCAAGACCGTCGTTCAAAACGGATGGAAAGCCATTGAAGAGCTGTTCAAGGCTTCCCTCAAGACGAAGGAAAAGGACGATCCCATGAAGTCCCTGCCCGAAGTCCATGAGAGCGATGTTCTGGATAATGTGTCCGCCAGCGTCACCGAACACTTCACAACGCCTCCGAAGCAGTACACGGAAGACACGCTCCTGTCTGCAATGGAGACTGCCGGAAACGATCAGTTTGACGATGACACCGAGAAGAAAGGTCTTGGAACACCCGCGACCCGCGCCGGTATCATTGAAAAGCTGGTGAAGTCCGGCTTTGCAGAGCGCAAGGGTAAGTCTCTCATTCCCACGAAGGACGGCTGCAACCTTGTCTGCGTCCTGCCGGAACAGATCACATCTCCCGCAATGACGGCGGAATGGGAAAACACGCTCATGGAGATTGAGCGCGGCAATGCGGATGCAGACGCATTTCTCAGCGGCATTGTCCGGATGACCGGCGATCTGGTAAAAGCCTATCCGTTCCTCTCCGATGCCGAAGCCCAGCGTTTCGGCACGGGTAAGGAGGAAATCGGCAAATGTCCCCGCTGCGGCTCTCCGGTCTACGTCGGCAAGGGCAATTTCTACTGCTCGAACAAGGAATGCTCCTTCTGCCTGTGGGAAGACAACAAGTTCTTTTCCAGCAAGAAAAAGAAGCTGACCAAGAGGATTGCAAAGGAGCTGCTGGACAAGGGCTGGTGCCGCGTGACTGGGCTTTACACGCCGAAGAAGCCTCAGCTCTATGATGCGGTCATTCGTCTGGATGACAGCGGAGGCAAATACGTCAGCTTCAAGATGGAGTTTGATCGATGACCCGCCCAAAGTATGTTGCTTCATGCAGCGGAGGCAAAGACAGCGTAGCGACGCTCCTGCTGGCTGCACAGCACAATGAGCCGCTTGACGAGGCGGTTTTCAGTGAGGTCATGTTCGACAAAGACACAAGCGGCGAAGTCCCGGAACACCGGGACTTCATTTATGACCGGCTCAAGCCCTTCTGCGAAAAGGAGCTGGGCATCAAGTTCACCATTCTCCACGCGGACAAGACCTACGATGAGGTGTTCCATCGTGTCATCACCCGCGGACCGCACAAGGGCGAGGTTCGCGGCTTTGCATGGGCTGGTATGTGCGTGGTCAATCGTGACTGCAAAATCCCGCCAGTCCGCAAGTACAATGCCGCACTCTCGCCGGACACTGTGAGCTATGTCGGCATCGCGGAGGATGAGCCAAAACGCCTTGCTCGTCTGGATGGAATAACGAAGGTCAGTCTGCTTGCCAAATACGGTATGACCGAGGCGGACGCCTACAAGCTCTGTCAGGAAAACGGGCTGCTTTCCCCAATCTACGCTCACTGCCGAAGAAACGGCTGCTGGTTCTGTCCCAACGCCAGTGACTCGGAGCTGCTGCACATGGTCACAAAGCACCCGGATATGTTTGACCGGCTGATTGAATGGGAGAACGAGGATAACATCTTCCATCGTCGGATGACGCGCAGAGAAACCCCGTCTGAGGTAAAGGCTCGTTTACTGAGCAAATCCCAGACGGGGTTTTCTTCGCCCAAAAGCAAATAAGAAATGGAGGTTTGAGATGGCTGAAAACAAAAATGCACAGCAAGTCCGCGAGATTACGGACAAGCTGGAACAGGGCATCAAGGAGCTGTTTGAATCCGAGCGGTTCAAGGAATATCTCCGCACGATGTCCAAGTTCTACAACTATTCCTTCAACAACACCCTGCTCATTGCGATGCAGAAGCCGGAGGCAACCTATGTTGCCGGTTATACCTCGTGGCAGCGCAACTTTGACCGTCAGGTCATGAAGGGCGAAAAGGGCATCAAGATTCTTGCACCCGCGCCGTACAAGGCGCAGGAAGAGCGTGAGAAGATTGATCCTTTGACGCAGAAGCCGGTGATCGGCGCAGATGGGAAGGCTGTCACGGAAACGGTTGAGGTCCTGCGTCCTGCCTTCAAGGTGGTCAGTGTCTTCGATGTCTCACAGACGGACGGCAAGGAGCTTCCGAACATCATCGTCGATGAGCTGAAAGGCACCGTCGAAAACTACGAGGCGTTCTTCGACGCGCTCAGGCAGGAATCTCCCGTCCCTATTTCCTTTGAGGACATTCCGGGCGGTGCAAAGGGATTCTTCTCGCCGGTTGAAAGCCGCATTGCCATTCAGGAGGGCATGAGTGAAATCCAGACGGTCAAAACCGCCATTCACGAGATTGCTCATGCCAAGCTCCACGCCGTCAACCCAGACGAGAAAACTGCCCCCGAAGACAAGAAGGATCGGCACACCAAGGAGGTTGAGGCAGAAAGCGTTGCCTACACCGTCTGCCAACGGTACGGCATTGAAACCTCGGACTACTCCTTCGGTTACATCGCCGGTTGGTCATCCGGCAAGGAAACCAAGGAGCTGAAAAGCTCTCTGGACACCATCCGCAAGACGGCGGCTGAAATGATCGAGGGCATTGACGCCAAGATGAGACTGCTATCACAGAATAGAAACATTGAACCTCATGTCGCACTTGAGATTGGAGGCAAAGGATATGTCGAGGTAAATACAGTCAAAGATGGTTTCGCATATCAACTCTTTGATTCTTCTCTAATCATGAAAGATCACGGTTTTGTCCCTGACCCTGACAGCTCTGCTTCCTCTGTTGCAGAATCGTTGTGTGTGGAATTGGGCGTGCTTGAGTCCGACATTTATGTTATTCCTCATCAGGATTTCGTGTTAATGCTAAATGAAAAAAACAGCAATCTCCCCATTTACCGCGAGACGGCGAATTACGCCTATGAAGCCGGTGAGCTGGAGTCATATCGTGCTTCTCTCGCCGCAAACGTGGAATGCCGCAGTGCGATTGAAGCGGCGATCAGCTCCAACTACGGAGATAACCGGCTGGATGCGGATGCTGCCGTGAAGAGCGTCCTTGAGCAGTTCTCTCCGGAGCGTGTCCGGTACGTCCTCGCAAACACCATTCAGCAGAAAAACTTTGACGGGCGCATTCCGCAGCCCCTCAAGGAGTGGGCAAAGAGCGTTAATGTCTGCCCGGAGAATGCCTCCCGCTTCCTTGTGGATAAACCCAATCCCGGACTGACGGCACTTTTCGTGGATGCGTTCCGACAGCAGACCGAAACTCAAAAGGAAGTCATGCCTGAGAAAGCAGAGGAAAGAGACCCGGAGGTCGTTGCATGGGAGAACGATGAAATTGCCTCTATTGAGGTAAAAACCGTGGAGGTCAAGTCTCCCTTTGCTCCCTTGCCGGAGGAAGCAGCGCAAGCACCGAAGGCACACCGTCTGACTGCCGAAGAGAAGGAAATCAAAGCCGCCGTCATGGACACGCTCAAGGGGCAGATTGCCTATAACAATGACGGTATGCGGGCGTCCTATCGCTCTTCCAATCATTCCTTCAATCTGCTGGCGCGGAACGGCGTCAGGATCGAGGGCAACACGGTCACGCAGAACGGTGAGCCGCTGTTCAAAATCCATCGCCGTCATGCGGCGCGGAAAACACAGGGCTGTTACCGTGAGCTGATGCCGACGCTGGAATATGTCAGGCAGGAGCAGAAACAGGAAAAGCCCTCTATCCGCGATCAGCTCAAAGCTGCCGCAAAACAGCAGCCGGAGAAGAAGTCTCCGGTCAAATCCAAAACGCACGACATGGAGTTGTGAGAAAGGAGACGCATGAAGAAATACACAGACGTTGACATCGTTGCGGAGCTGCAGAAGCTCGTGGACAGTCATGTAGACAGCTACAAGGAAGACTTCGACATCGACAAGCGCATCATCCGCCGCGCCGCCGAAAGCCGGAATCCCGAAGACAAGACGCTGATGTGGTTCTGCCGCCCGCATGGGACGCACTGCCTCAATGAAAATCAGGTCTTTATTCAGGGAACGCGAGATCACAATACCTTTCGCTTTTACGCGGAACAGACCTACGACGAGTGCGTTGCCCGCGTCATTGTCCCGAAAGCCGTTAAGCGCGGCAAGGTCTTCGGAGATGTCTTTGAGATCAACTACCGGGAACAGGCGGCAAATGTGGCGCAGAACTCGGTTGCGCCGGATCATGACCGGCTGACCTTCGCAGACGGCTATGCGCTGGATGCACCCTGCCGCAGCAGCTTCGATGCAGCAATGGCTCTGGTCGGTGAGCATGGCGGCGTCAAAACCTACCAGACGCTCCCGAAGGACGCGGATGCTCTGGTGGAAGTGCTGTCTAAGCAGAAAAGCCGCCGTGACAGACTTCCGGAGGCAGAGAGAACGGAGGCGCTTGCGCCTCTGCCCGTTGCTGAACTCCGCAAATATGAGGCAATCAAAAAGGCTCACCCTGACGCGCTGGTCTGCTTTGCCCAGAACGGCTATTTTGAGCTGTACGGCAAGGATGCAAAAAAAGCCGCGCCGCTTCTCGGAACAAAACTCCTTGAGAAGAAGGTGCGCGGCAAGCCTTCCATGCCGGTGACCGGCTTCCGTGAAAGCGCATGGGTAGCCGGTTCTCACAAGCTCTGGAAGTCCGGCGCAGATGTCTTTCTCAGCAAGGACGGCGAGACCTTCAAGGAACTCAAAGCCGCAGATTACATTCCTGTCGGCGCAACGCTGAATGTGGACGGAATCAAGTGCAGAATTGACGCGGTTGATTTTGCCGCTGATGAAGTCCGGCTGACCAACATCGAGGACAAGAACCGCCCCATCCGCTTTTCTGAAAGCATCCAATATATCCGCTCCTATGTGGAGGATGCCGGAACTGCTATCTACGACACCATCCCGAAGAAGCCCGCAGCCCGTAAATCCATCCGCGACAAACTGAAATCCGCGCAGAAAGCCCAGCCGCCCCATACACCGAAACCACAGAAATCAAAAGGAAAGGATATGGAACTCTGATATGAAAAACTTTACCGTGGAAGAAATCAACCTGATGTACTGCTTCAACACATCCAGCCGGAAGCGGCTGATCGACGATATGAAGAGCGTCACCCTGAACGACATGGACGGCGAGATCGCAGAGCTGATGTATAAGACCGTCCGGAAGCTCGAAGCCATGACCGATGCTGAGTTTGAGGAACTGTATATCATGCCGGACGGCATGATGGATGACTGAAAGGAGGATGTCCATGCCCGTATTAGACGGTGATTTTGAAGCCTTCGTCACGAACCTTGGCAAGTACAACGAGGGTATGCTGATCGGTGAGTGGGTGAAGCTGCCCACCACCGAGGAAGAGATGCAGAAAGTCTTTGAGCGCATCGGGATCGGCAAGCAGGATGAGTTCGGTCAGCCCTACGAAGAGTGGTTTATCACCGACTACGAATGTCCGATCTACGGCGTCCAGAAGATGCTTGGCGAGTACGAGAGCCTTGATAAGCTCAACTACCTTTCCGCTTTGATTGACGAGCTTTCCCTGAGCGATCAGGAAAAGCTCGCTGCCATTATGGAGGCTGGCTGCGATGAGGTCAGCGACATCGACGATCTCATCAACCTGACGTTCAATCTGGACTGCTACGACATCATGCCCGGTATCAACGACGAATCCGACCTCGGCTATTATTACGCCCACGAAGCCGGTATCTACTCCGAAAAGGATCTCGGTCCTCTGGCAAACTACATCGACTATGAACGCTATGGGCGCGACATTGCGATGGATGAGCAGGGACGTTTCACCGATGAGGGCTATGTCCGCGTTGCAAGCGAGAGGTGGGACAGGCAGTTTGACGGGGAGCTTGATGATATTCCCGACGAATACCGGATCACCGGCTCAGGAGAAGCCGCCGAGCGTGACAGCACTATTGCAGTTCTCGTTGTTGAGCCGGGGAAGGAACCTTATGTGAAGGAGATTGACTCTGGTCTGGAGTCCTTGCAGCATGAGGTCGGCGGCTGCATCGAGGCGATTTATCCCTACGAAGACCCTGTTGCCTTAGTCTGTAATGAGGAAGGCAAGCTGGAAGGGCTGCCGCTGAACCGCGCTCTGCGGGATGAGGACGGTGACATCTACGACGTTGTTGCCGGAACATTCATGGTAGTCGGCTTGACGGATGACAGCTTCGGTTCTCTGACCGTAGAGCAGATGCAGAAGTTCTCTGACCACTTCAAAGTGCCGGAACAGTTTGCAAAGCTGGGCGATAAGATTGTGGCGATCCCCATGATCTCGAAGGAGCAGCAGAAGCAGGAAGCTACCGAGCAGAAGGACTTTGAGATGAACGCCGACACCTCCGGTCTGACGGTTGCCGGTCATATCGGGACGTGGCACACTATTGACCAGCACGAGGTCGGCGGTCACAGCTTTTACCTGATGGAGCATGACACCTACGGCGATGAGGCGGCTTGCATCATCGTCGATGAGCGCGGCAAGCTCGTCCTTGATGATGTCTACAACGGCTTTGACGATGACACGCTCCGCCTTCTCGACCTTGAGGTCAAGGAAGTGCCGGAAATGCCCGATCCCACGCTATCCGTTCAGGATATGAAGGACTACGGCTACGCATGGGCTGGCGTCCTTCCCGCCGGTCAGGAGGCGGCTGAAAAGGCTTTGGAGAAGGGCTGCGAGGTTTACCGTCTCTATTCCGATAACACCGAGGGCTTGTGCGTGGATGCCAAGGAGATTGCCGACCATGCGGCAAAGGGCGGAATGCTCGGTATCAGCAAGGAAAGCTGGATGGCAGCTCTTGAGAAGGAAAACTACCTCAAGGCAGCGGAGATGTCGATGGAGGATGACTACGGCATGATTGACGGGATCATCAACAACGGTCCGAAGGAGGACAAGACCCTTGATGCCAAAGCCCCCGAAACCGGCGAGAAGTCCTCCATCATGGACAGGCTCAAGTCTGCAAAGGCTGAAAAGCAGAAGGAATGCTGCCCTCCCAAAAAGCACAAAGGAGAGCTTGACTTATGAGCAGAAGTCAGAAATGGCGGCATGAGTGGTCGTTCTTCATCGGGGACAGCGGACGCCGGAAGTATAACCGCTTCTGCGTCCGCTGCATCCATAGCTGCAAGCAGAGCTTCCGTGCGGATCTCATCGCCTGTCCGCACTTCTCCCGCAAGGCATCGCAGTGTAGACAGTTAGGGGTCGAAAAAGCCTGTGATAGCAAGCCCCAGAGCTACGAAAATTGACCGACCTAAGTGATTGTATTCCCTGCGCGGTTTCATCTTTAGCGCGGAAATAAGTGTCGATTTCGGCACTTGTTTGAATGCCCGGAAAACGAATCAAGAGCCTCTGTCGATGCCCGGTTTGGGTATCGGCAGAGGCTCTTTTTTTGTATCTTTTCTGTAAATACCGTTGAAAATCACACGCTAATACACAGCGTCACTATTAGCGTTTCTGTATAACTATGCCTCTAACCCATATAATTGTTATAAGCGTTATAGAAAAGGTGTAGGTACGCGCTATGATTGACAAACGAATAGGTAAACGAGTAAAACAATGCCGGGAACGCCTCGGAATCTCGCAAGAAGAGCTTGCGGAAAAGACCGGGCTGACTGCAAATTATATTTCTACGGTTGAACGTGGCATGTCGTTTCCTCGCTGTGAGAAATTGATCATTCTTCTCAATGGGCTTGAGGTTTCGGCAGACGCGATTTTCTGTGACGTCCTGGAGCATTCGACAAGCTATAAATCGTCTGAACTCTCGGAGAAACTTGCTTCGTTGTCTCCGCAAGCGCAGAAGCGCATTTTGCAGATGGTTGAGCTGATGATTCAGCAGGAAACGGCAGATAATGGCTGAATCCGTCATGGGCTGTGTGATTTTATCACGCAGCCTTTTTTCTTCCCTTATTTCGACAGAATATTTCATATCTCCGTGCTATACTCTGTATCAGAGACATAGAAACAGTCTCTAATACATAGTCAGGAGATAAAAAAGAAAATGAAGACCTGTGCTTTTACCGGGCATCGTCCGCAAAACCTCCCGTTTGGTTTCAATGAGGAAGACGAACGCTGCATAGACCTCAAAAAAACTCTCAGGGAGCAAATCATCAATCTCATCGAAAATGAAGTCGTCACGCACTTTATATCCGGAATGGCAATCGGTGTAGATATGTATGCCGCTGAGATCGTACTGGGACTGAAAGCGTCCTATCCGGGAATTACGCTCGAAAGTGCCATCCCGTGTGAAAGTCAAGCTGCAAAGTGGTCGGAAGCTCTGAGAGATCGGTATTTCGACATTGCGTCCAAGTGTGATAAGGAAACACTGATTCAAACCCATTACTCGCCCGACTGCATGGACAAGCGCAACCGTTATATGGTTGACCATGCGGATGTCCTGATCGCGGTTTGGGATGGAAGCCCCAGCGGAACCGGAAAGACCGTCAACTACGCCTTGCGTCAGGGAAAACCCGTCGTGGTCATCAACCCTCGTTCGTTGAGCATTGAGCGCAGATAGAGTGAGAATAAAACGAACGAAGAGCCTCTGTCGATGCCCGGTTTGGGTATCGGCAGAGGCTCTTTTTTTGTGTCCGCATTTT
Organism: Clostridium sp. MCC328; assembly: GCF_018785465.1. Lineage (NCBI taxonomy): Bacteria > Bacillati > Bacillota > Clostridia > Eubacteriales > Clostridiaceae > Clostridium > Clostridium sp. MCC328. The sequence goes on along the minus strand of NZ_WQPW01000046.1, from coordinate 9,821 downwards.
TTCAATTTTGTAAAATCGCTGCGAGACCGCAGCGATTTTCTAAAAAGTGTTGCAATTTCGCAGCGAATATGCTATAATGAATATGGTGAGGTGGTCGTATGAGCAATATAGGTGATTTTCTCAAGAAACAGCGAGAAAAAAATGGACTGAGTTTGAAAGATGTCCAAAAGAAAACCGGAATTAGCAACTCAGTTCTCAGCCGCATAGAGAATGACAAAAAGCAATCCGGCGCAAGTCCAATCGTTTTGCGATCTCTATCCAAACTGTATGGTTGCAGCCTCATCGAATTGTTCATTATGGCGGACTATCTGGATGACGAAGCACTTTCTTCCTACGAGCAGGTTTTCCGTAATTCTGATCTGCTTACTGATGATGAAAGAAAAAACATCCAAGAACAGATTGACTTGTTCACGAAAGGAAGGAAGAGACAATGATTTTCAAATTAGGAGAACTCTTTTGCGGACCTGGAGGTCTTGCATGGGGTGCAACTCATGCCGATATAGGAAACCCAGAATATAAAATCGTCCACGCTTGGGCAAATGACTACGATGAGAACACTTGCAAAACATACCGTCGAAATATTTGCCCTGATGTTCCGTCGAGTGTTTACCATGCTGATGTCAGAAAATTCGATTTGACTAAGTTGTCTCCGATTGACGCATTTGCATTTGGATTCCCTTGCAATGATTACAGCGTTGTCGGTGAACAAAAGGGCATGGATGGAGTCTATGGTCCTCTTTATTCCTACGGAGTTAAGGTGTTGAAGCTGTATCAACCACAGTGGTTTCTTGCAGAAAACGTAGGTGGACTTCGCAACGCAAATGATGGCAAGGCATTCACCAAGATTCTTGACGAAATGCGCAAAGCTGGATATAAGCTTTATCCAAATCTATATAAGTTTGAAAACTACGGTATTCCGCAGGCTCGGCACAGAATCATTATTGTGGGCATCAGAAATGACATTGATGTCGAGTTCAAAATCCCCTCATGCGCTCCGTATGCAAAGATCGATAATACTTGCAAGACCGCAATCGAAGTCCCGCCCATCCCCGCTGATGCCCCTAATAACGATGCAACAAAGCAGTCTGCAACTGTTGTTGAAAGGTTGAAGTATATTAAACCGGGGCAAAACGCATTCACAGCCGATTTGCCCGAAAATCTGCAGCTGAATATTTCCGGCGCAAAAATCAGCCAGATTTACAAAAGGCTCGACCCAAACAAACCCGCATACACGGTTACTGGGAGCGGGGGCGGAGGAACACACATTTATCACTGGGCAGAACCTCGTGCGCTGACTAACAGAGAACGTGCAAGACTTCAAACTTTCCCTGATGATTTTGTGTTTGAAGGAAACAAGGAAAGTGTGCGCAAGCAAATTGGCATGGCCGTACCGTGCCGTGGCGCGAAGATAATCTTTGAGGCAATATTGAAAAGTTTTGCTGGCATTCCATACGACTCGATGCCCGCCAATATTGATGAGTAAAAACATCGGCATGACTTTGTGGTCATGCCGATGTTTTTATACAGAAAAGTCCATATAATATGTTTCTTCGTCCAATTTAATAAAAGTGACATCGGTTCGTCCGTAGTGATCAAGAGCGTCACGAGAAACGTATTCACCGTTTGCAAGCCCTAAACGATTTCGGAAATATTCTCCTAGATCACTGTTCCGTGCCGGAGTAGTAATTGCTTTATCGTTTTGCTGTTCAATCCGCAGAATCAGTTGGTGACGATCATCGGTAATTGCTGTGAAATGCCTTTCTTCCAGTGGAAAGAAGCCGCTTTTCGCTATACGCCTCGGAAGATGAATATACGCTTCGTTTGGATTTCTATTAGGTCGCTGTCCCCAGTTTAGCCCAGAACGCCGTCCCGGTTCGCCGTTTCTTGCCAGAAGGCTTAGTTTGACCGATTTATAGAGATGCTCTGTCTGTCCAATATCTTCTCGCAGTGCATTTTCGCGGTCTAAAACAGGATGTGTCGGGTGAATAAGCACATACTCTTCTACTTCGGCATGATTTGCGTAAATGCTTCGCCCTGTCAGCTCTTCATAATAGCGCATTGCCTCGGCTGGATCGCATTCAGATATGACTTCCTGCCTATGATGCCCAACAAATGATCCCTGAACAAAGTTTGCAGACCCCATAAACGCAGAGATAGGTATTCCGTCTTTTGCCCAGATATAAACATTAGAATGAACAGCAGGATTATCATAGATATAGCTGCATTCTAATTTTGAAATCTCAGGCGGCTTGCTGTCGTGCAAAAGTTGTATAAAACCCTCGTGAACGCTGACACTCACTCCGTCATAAGGAATCATTCCTACCATCAAAGATATTTTGATGGGGCAGTGTGTCCGTTTATCAAGGTTTTTCATGTACCATGACAGCATTGTCGGAGTGGCGTATGCAGATACAATATACAGCTCATCAACATCATCGGATAACGGCTCAAACAGCAGCCTCAATGCTATATCATCGTGAATCAACAACGCTACACCTACTTCCGTTTATATTTCTGAACGCTCTGAGATTGCTTGCATCACCATATCGACACATTCGGCGAGATGTTTCTTAATCTGCCATTCCCAAAGACGGATTACCCGCCAACCATCACTTTCGAGTTCGGCAGAGACCTCTTTGTCGCGCTCCATGTTCCGCTCAATCTTTGGAATCCAATAATCTCTATTTGACTTGATACGCTTATTTCGATTTTCCCAGTCATAACCGTGCCAGTAGTCAGAATCACAGAAAATAACTATGCGGTATTTTGTCAAGACAATATCTGGTTTCCCGATGAGTTGCTTGTAATTTTTGCGGTATCGAACGCCTTTGTGCCACAGTGCCTTCCGCAATGCCAGCTCAATACTGGTGTCTTTGCATTTTATAGCCTGCATATTCTTCCGGCGCTGTTCAGGAGTTAAATCATCCATGTCGTTTCATTCAGCTCTCTTCTTCCTCTGCTTCTTCTACATCATAGTAGACAACATCTTTAGGAAGCCTGATATTCGGAACCCAAAGCTGACGCCCATTCCATCCTTTGCGCCCAGTCATCTTGTACATCGTGAGAACAACTTTATCTTCAAAAGAGGCTCCCAAACTCCAATCATTCGGAGACAGCAATGCACCAGTTCCTTTTGCAACATCTCTGTTGCGTCGAACGATAAGAACACCTTGAGCAGACGGCTGTTCAGCAAGCATTGTGTCAAGAATCGAGACAAAGCTACTGACGTTGAAGTCTTCCGCAGAGGAAATGTGAGAGAAAATCTCCTTCATTAAGCGGAGATTAACTTGATAGGAAGGCTCTGCGTCGTCGAAAGGCGCAAGAAGGGCATCAAGCTGTTCAATGGTTGTGTTATCCGGATCAAACGGGTAATAGTTTGTTCCACCAGAAAGCATGAAAACTTTTTTCTTGTCCAGAACATTTGCGCGAGTAGGGTTCAGCCCCTCCGGATAGAAGATTCGGATTTTTTCTGCGCCCTGCTCAATTTGGGCGATAATGGAGTTGTTTGTCGCGTTAATATCCGCAAAGAGTTTGTACAACGGCTCGTCAATAAAGACCTCCATCATTCCCGGATCACGGTCATAGCCAAACATTCGACTATGCTGCCACATCGTGTCAGCCTGCGGCTTTTTGCTCGTTCTTGTGTAATATATTGTATGGAGTGCTGGGAATGTTACCCCGCGACCAAGGGTGTTGCCGCCAATAACGATGTTTGAGCCAGATGAATACTCTGTGCTGTCCACTTCGTTCTTCCCATTCATAACGAGGACTTTGACGCTGCCGCTATTGAGCAATTCTTTTGCTTCATTAAAAAGAGAATCAAATGTGACTCGTTCTTTCCTCTGCGGATGCAGATGGTCATATTCTTTCAGGAGTTCATCCCTAAACTCGTTTTCAAGATGTTCTTTGCACCAAAGCAATTCGTCTGTCATCGCTTTTGCATACTTTCCATGAACGGCTTGCCGGACGCTCGGATGGACTAAGCAGTTTGAAACTTTCCCTCTTGATGCAAGAATCTGACTGGAAACAGCAAGATGTCGTATAACCACTTGATGCTCTGGCTTTTTAACCGTTTCGAGAAATTTGATGCAGTCGGACGTCTTGTTCTTCGGAAAGAAAAAGTCTCCACCAAGATAAGCCTCACCCGGCTCAAAATAATAGGTAAAATAGGGGTGCCAGCCCGATGCCATAGTCTGCAAAAGAATTGCTTGAGGAGTACCTGTTACCTGCAAGTAAATACTGCTCGATGCTCCGTTTTTGATAGCGTCAAGATATTTGTTAATTGACGATTGCTTATTCCTATTTACAAGCGTGTTGAGAGAAGCTGCATCTGCCTCGTCATCAATGATAAAAAGAGGGTTTCCCTTCATAAAGCCGGTAGACGCAAAGACATTAGCCCACAGTTTCAAAACGCGATAATTCTTTTTGAGGACAACAATAGCCGGTTGAAGCAAACTATTTTCGATAAAGAGACCGGAATCGTTCTCACCGCAAACACAAAAGCCGGTAAGGTCTGCTTTAACGCGATCAAGCGTTTGTTGCTGCAGAACCACATTATCAGTTGTCAACAGGACAAAAGCAGGAAAGCCTAAATCAGCAGCTTTGCACATGATACCAAACATCTGACCTGTTTTTCCAGACTGAACATTTCCAAAAAGCAGTCCAATCTCATGACTGCAAAATGAAAAACTCTTGATGTAACGGTTCCCGACATCCTCAGCTGTATGCGAAATCGACTCTGCAAGTTTTTCGTTCCCACGGCTTGATATTGTTTTAAGATAGGTTTTTAGATACTGCATTACTCATCATCTCCTTCGTCTTTTGCCGCCTCGAAGGACAAAATCCATACATCAAGCAAAGTGCCGTCTTCTTCCTCCATTTTCTGCGTTGTTTTTGTAAGCACAAGAGTGTTGCACCCATAAGCAGACAGCATTTCCTTTGTAATCATACCCTGCCGATCTCTATCAGCCTGTGTATCATTTACAGGTGTCACAAGTCCTGCTGCGGCGAGCCGTCCCTTGATCCAACGTCCCATAATCAGCTCATCACCGACCGCGCTGAATTGTTTATTACCATCACTCGTTGTATGTGCTTTGAATGTGTACCCATCGTCCGTAACAACAGCAAAGGTAACATTTTTCTCAGGATAGCCTTCCTGTGTGGTTATCTTTTTATTTACGGTGAACTGCGTTTCGTACCAGTCACGAGATTTTCGCGCACTTCGAGGTGCGGCGTAGCTGACGTTTAGATTGGATTTTGTGTAATGACGATTATCGTCCATGTGCCGTTCAGCATACGCAGGAACTTTGATCGGCAGAATAAACGATATATCTGTCATGTGCTTCTTGTACAGCTCCGTCTGCGATGTTGTTATCTGCTCAACAAGGTCAATTCCCGTTAGTGATGTATTGACCTCTCTGATAAGCGTAAGGTCCGTAAATGTGTCAATCCTTGCAGAACAAGAGGGACTTTGAATCTGACGAATATGCGTGGCAAGCTCATTGCATTCAGTCGGATCTTCAGTTATTGCAGATAACTCATATTGTCTCCTATTAGAAGCCTCAAGTTTAATTACTCCGAGGTTTGCCGAACCAATGATAACAGATATAACCTCGCCTTTCTCATTGTAGAAAACATAAGTCTTTCCGTGGTATTTGAAAGCCCGGACAAGACGAATTTCGCCTATGCCATCGTTAATCCAACGCTCGTTGATTGCCATTGCAGTATGATAGATCGCTTCCGGGATTCCTTCAACATAGTACATTCCTATCGTTAGAATTACCTTGCGAGTATTTGAAGCTCGAATGATTTCATCCAGTTCTATGAGTGATGCTTTCGAGACATAGCCCACTGCAATTTCGATAGAGGAAGCTCGTTCTGACTGTTCACGAAAACAGTCTGCGACGCTCATCTGCCCATCCTCAAGACCCATCGGCAGAATATTTGAATATAGGATCTTCATTTATCTTCCTCCGTTCCATCAGTGTTTTGTACATCAACCTCTTGGCTGGTAAACTCCATAATGTCGGTTATCTGACAGTTCAGTGTATTGCATATTTTTTCGAGGACTTCAAGTGAAACGTACCCATTTCGGCTCATTCGCGAGACAGTGCTTGTCGCAATTTGTGCAGTCGTACTCAGTTCGCCCTTTGTCATGTCCCTGTCGATCAATAATTTCCAGAGACGTTTGTATGATACTCCCATTCAAGAATGACCTCCGGCAATATAGACTCAAAATAATTATAGCACAAGATACGCTATTTTTCAATTCTGCGCGCTGAAAAGTCACAATTTATTTGCAGTTCTCGTCAATAATACGCACAAAGTGAAGGAAGCTGAGGCAGATAAACTGTCTCAGCTCCGGATTTACTCCAATTCATTCTTTACGCTGTGTTCTTGGTCATGCTCTGCACTCGGCTTGAGAAAATCATCCACGTTTGCTTTCAAGGTGCCGATCATCCGCGCTTCCTTTTTGAGCTTCGCACGTTCATCATAGAGCCGTTGCTGCTCTTCAAGAAGTCGCTGCTGTTCCGCTTGGAGCGTCTTCAAGCTCGGCAGTTTTTCATCTCCCTGCATGGCAAGCAATGTACTCCGCGCCGCCTCAAAAATCACAAGCTCGGCTTCGTGCTTTGCTTTGAAGCTCGGCTTGTCTTTCGCTCTCTGAAAGGTATCATACACGGGCTTGAGGCGCTGGTAGTTGGAGATGTTCTTGATAAGCGGCTGGACTTCCCGCAGCCGCGCTTCAACGCCTTTCAGTTCCTTGCCGGTGCGGTCATAGGAGCTGTGAACGTCCTCGACCTTCTTCTCAAGATCGGCGTATTGGAGCAAGTTGTTTTCCGTGAGATAGTTGAGCGTCCGCGCCGCTTCCTTGAGGATTGTGAGCTTGGCTTTATACTCATAACCCCTGCTGTCGATGAGCCTGATCCGCTCCTGAATATCTCCGATAAGGGAGATGCCATTCGGCATGGTCTGCCTTTGGCTTCTTCGGGGCGTCCGTCCGGCGATCCGCTCCTTGATGCGTTCCTCGGTGTAGTTCTCTCCGATGGTTTTAGATCGGGTAAATCGCTCCTGACCTTCAGCTCGGAAGGAGATGTATTTGCCAGTCTTGATTTCATAACCGGCTTCCTGCATGAGCCGCAGAAAGTCATCGTAGTCCTTTGCTGTGATGACAAGCCGGTCGATGGTCTGCTTGAGCTTTTGCTTCCAGCTCGTGCCGCGTTTGGCTTCGGTGTATTCCTTGTAGCCCATGCCCTTGTTCTGCGACGGAGGGACCACAGACAGCCCATGTTCCTTGCATATCTCATCACTGAGTTGGCGCAGCTCCCGATAGGTTCTCTTGTTGCTCCGGTAGGCATGGAAGTCCACATAGTTCACGGCATTGAAGATGATGTGATTATGGCAATGCCCCTTGTCGATGTGGGTTGCAATCACATATTCGTACTTGCCCTTGAGCCATTCGTCCGCAAGCTGCTTTCCAACTTCATGAGCCTCTTCCGGCGTCACTTCACCGATGTCAAAGGACTGAATCAGATGACGGGCAAGTACCTTCGGCATTTGCATTCCTTGCTGCACTGCAAGGTTTCTCGTCCACTCAAATTCTTTCGCCGCCGCATCGCTTGCAGCACATCCGTAGGACGAAACATAGAAGGCATCGTCGGTCTTCTGCGGGTCGAGAATATAGGCGAGAGCTTTATTTACAGTTCCTCGGATTGGCTTGATTTTAGTAATTGCCATATCTCACCCTGCCTTTCTTTCAGCTCTGCAATATCGTCCGCATAGAAGTGTCCGGTGGAGTTGATGCGGCGGCAAATCTGATTGATGTTTGAGGCAACACGGCTGACTGCGGCGGCAAGTTTCTTCTGCTGCGTATAGTCCACCTTGATGATATAACCGTCAATCGCCATCTTCCGGAGATATGCTCCCATGTTCTTTGTTCCAAGCTGCGCCATCTTTGCCTTGATGATTCTTTTCTCATCATCGGAAACGAAGAAGAGTATCTGATTTGGTCGCGTTCTGTTTGCCATAGGCGTTCCGTCCTTTCGTAAAGGAAGAGGGTTTGGGAGACATCCCAACAAGCATTTTTCGATTAAGGGGAGGGTTTCCTTAATCGGAAATTGCCGTGTGTATATACACCGGCTGTGCTTGCTATTCTCTAAAATCGTATTCCCTCGCAGAGACTCCCCGTAAAATCCCCCTTCACTCTATACGGACAAATAAAGCAAAAATGTCAGGTATCCGAAAAAGAAAAAGACGCTCAATAGCGTCTTTTTCAAACCGTTTTCAATATTACTCAAGCACTGAGAATAGCTCTCCCTCAATAGACAGCACATCATCCATCGGAATCTTCGCGCCGTCCTGCATGGTGATCCGCCGCTCAAAATCATCGATCTTTTTGACTGCGCCGACTGCTGATACATATTTTCCGCCAGCCTTCCGCTCATCGGGCTGGAAGTAGGTAATGGTGACTTCCGGCGCGTCATCAAAGGCATCCATGAGAAGCTGATACTTCATGTCCAATGCAGTCAGAGCTTCCTCGTCAAGCTCAATCCTTTCGTCGGTCAGACGCCCGGTTTCCTTGATGGCGGAGTCATATCCGGTGAGTGCTGCAAAGGGTGCGAACTGCGCTGCTCGATCTGACATCGGCATCTGTGGTCGCGTCTTGGAGACGTGGTGAGGAAGATTGATAATCTCGTCGTACCTATTGTTCATACGCATTCTACATCGCACCTCCTAGATAAACTGGAATTGCGCGTTTGAAGCGATGCAAAATACGAATGCACCGCAGCAATAAATTTCTGTTTAACAATTTCTTTTTCCTGTATTTTCTGTCCCACGGATTTCCTCATGATAGAAATAATCCACGATTACCGGATGTCCCTGCGGGACTCTTCCATAAGGCATTTCATTATCCACAAAGGGACAATCATACTTCTTAGCCATTTCCTCAGCTTTTACTTCAAGCGCTTCAAAGCAGCTGCGGTTATGCTTGTTATAGATCTCATCGTAAAGCGGTACAAGGTCAGGATATTTTCCGGCGATATAATCCAGGATCGTCTTTTTGAAGCCGCCCCGAAGATTGAGATTTTCGAGCCAGAACAGATCGCACTGATCCTTTACCCGCTCAAAGATCGCTTCAAAATCCGTGATGCCGGGGAATACCGGAGATACGAAACAGACTGTACGGATCCCTGCGTCATATACCTGCTTCATAGCAGCGATGCGCCGCTCAATGCTCGAAGCAGAGTCCATATCGTTCTTGAAATTTTCATCCAGTGTGTTGATCGACCATGAAACGGTCACTCGTCCAAGCTTCTTCAGCAGATCAATATCCCGTACCACAAGATCAGACTTTGTGCAGATCAAAATATCTGCGTCACTGCCGATCAGCTGCTCCAGAAGTTTTCTGGTATTCCCGAATTGCTCTTCCTGTGGATTGTAGCCATCCGTCACAGAACCGATGACCACACGCTGTCCGGCATATTTCTTCGGATTTTTAATTTCCGGCCAATGCTTCACATCAAGAAAAGTGCCCCATTCCTCCGTGTGTCCGGTAAAGCGCTTCATAAAAGAAGCATAGCAATACTTGCAGGCATGTGTACAGCCTACATAAGGATTGACCGAGTAACCGCCTACCGGCAGACTGGACTTGGTCATGATGTTCTTTGTTTCCACCTCACGAATGAGGATTCCATCGATTACTTCTGCCATGATCTCTGTACCTCTAACACTTTATTGAATTTCTCCGGCATTTCCTGAATCATATTTTCATCCCCTATGATAGGGACAAGGTCTTCCTTCATAAACACCGGAATGCCGAGTGC
>NZ_WQPW01000045.1:0-9177 GCF_018785465.1 Clostridium sp. MCC328 | reverse complement strand
CAACGATTGCTTGCATTTCTTTGTTTGCAAGTTTTTTTAACCCGTTATGATAAATATCCAAATATTTATATAAACTATTAGGTCAGTTTACAAGGGACTACACGCAGACCACGAAACGGGGGCTGCTGACAACAAAATGGCTGAGTATCAAGCACCGGGAAAGTGCGGGATATTCAGCCTATTTTGTTGTCCGGGGTTTCCAAAGGGGCTTGCCCCTTGGCACACGACTTTGCTTGCAAAGTGTAGTGTGTTATACGCTCTGTCGGCGTTGCCGTGAAAATGCCGTTGCCGCCGGGGAGGGCAAGGGTGTTTGAAGCGGCAGGAAAACAGGGCTGTGATTGCGTGGCGTGAAGCCGCAAGCGCAGGACTGGTTTCATCAGCAGACAGGGCGTATATGAAAGCCCCCGTCCCTCGTCCTGCGCTCCGACTTGTGGACAAAGTGTCCCGAAGTTGTGGCCACATTCCCGGAAAAGTAGCAGGACAGCGGGCAACCGTCAAGGCTGAAATGAACGGGTTTACACCCGGCCTTGACCGCCGCCCGCCGTCCTGCTGAATGGGTGGACAAGGCGGCCAATTCCTCAAAGTGCTTGGCCGCACTCTTTTTTATTTTGGTAGCGTTTTCTTTCTCAAAATTGATATGGGTGGGAAAGCCATTTTAGGGCTTTCCCGCCTTGATTACCCTTTAGCAAAGACGGGCGGGGCTGTCAACGGCGGCGCATGAAATGCGCCGTTCATCTTGACCGTTGACTGGCTCGACTGGCTTTGCTGTTTTCCAGATAAAATGGTATTCATGGCGCAAATACGCCAAAAATCATTTGCTTGTTCAAACTCAATTTTCAAATTTTGCTGAAAATGAGCGAGTAATGTTTGATTATCCCATTCATATTTCGTATTGTTCCACGAGAGAAATCCCTCCACAAAAATTTTGTGATCAATATTAAATTGTTGAATACATTGCGTCGTTATAGATACAAATTTTTGAACATCGACGGAGGCAAACACACTATCAGGAACACCTGAAAATGCAACAAAAATTGCTCCACCAGAATGTGGACCTCTGTAATAACAATACTTATCAACTAAGCCGCAAGTTACGATAGACAGGTTATGCCCGTTGAATGTATCGTCCAATGTAAATTCTGCTGTCGTTAGTGGTTCTAAATTCCAGCGTTCCCCCACTACTTTTGCGTGTGTGGCTACCTGAATAATTTTCTCGGAAAATCCATTGATATTTTCCCATCCCCACAGCCATGTGTTACTTGATGTTGCCTCGCTTCCGATAAATTGAAGCGGATATTTTTGATTTCCAAAAAGTATTACGCCCTCTGAAAAATCAACATTCCAGTCCTGCCCCTTTACCACCTGTTCACTACAAGCAGTCTGTATTGCTATCATTTTACCTAAACAAGCTGAAAACACTTGAAACCAGTTTCCTATATCAATATTGAGATGCTCAATCCAAATATTTTTTCTGTTATCCTGTTTTCTGTCTTTGCCTCAAAATCTCATCTGTATTTCCTCCGTAATATATTTCTTTTATTTCTTCCCCCGCTGTGGATTTGGATTTTTTAGCAAGTCCGACTTTTCCGCAATCTTTTTCAGCCACTTCTTTTCTTCGTCGGACAGCTTCTTGTAATTCAGCTTGAGCCGCTTACAGATAAAGGCCATAGCCGCCTGTTCCGGGTCGCCGTCCTCGCTGGCGGCTTCGTCGGCGGTCTGCAAAAAATCTTTCAAAGGGTTATCCTCCGGGACGCTGAAAAAATCGTCCTTGTGGGCTTCCCGCAGGTCAAGGGCTATCCTGTTTATGTCCTGCTGTATCACATAGCGGCAAAAACTGTCCTCGTCAATGTGGGCGGTGACTAACTGCCTTAACTGCGGGTCGGTCAAGCCGGGATTGTGTTGTTTCATAATCGTTGCGCTCATAGCGTCCACAATGGCGTTTGCGCTCTGCACCTGCTTTGTCGCTATGCCGTTCACATAGATTTCAAGGTCGGCCATGAGCCGGGGAAAATCCGGGTGTGTTACCAGTTCACACAAAAGGGCATTATCCACCAGCCCGCTTTTCAATAATTCAATCATATCATCACTCAAACGCAGGTCTGCAAGATCAGCGTTTGGGTGATTTTTTGTGTGGGAACGGCACAGCAGATAATCAACGGACACTTCATAAAACTTTGCCAACTGGATAAGGGCATAGTGGCTGATGTCCTTGAAGTTGTCCCCCTCATAACTGCCTAAAGCAGACTTAGAGAGGTGCGTCTGCTCCGCAAGCTGTTCCAGTGTCAAGCCACGCTCCACACGCAGGTCTTTCAATCGTTCGGGTATGGATAGTTCCATGCTCTCCCTCCTTGTCTGCCCAATAAACCGGAATAGGTATGTTTCAGATTATTTTATCATAGTTCCATCTGGCAAAATAATATCGCCATCATCTCCACTCACATCAAAAAATCCGACCTTGTGTTTTTGAGCTAAACTACGCATAAATTCATACGCCTCATCTGCGACTGACCAAGAAAATGCAGCATAAATTACATCATATCCAATACAGTAATCAACTGTATGCCGTTCTAAATCTTCGGCTTCATCTTCATCAAGAGGATCAAGATTTGGTGCATATTCCCCATTCATGGGCGGGAATTTTTCCTTCATTTCCATAAACCAATTTTGTAAAGCGGGTGAAGAAACACTAATCGTTTCGTAATCATGTTCTTCTCCCCATTCAGTTTGCTTTTCATACCATGCCATAAACTCTTTTTTGGTGGTAGGTGCTTTTGTTTTTTCAAAAACCATCAAATCATAACTCATATCTATAACTCCTTTCAAATTCCGATTTGTCTCTTTGTACTTATCATTCTACCACAATTCCGAGAGCGTGGAAATAGGGAGTTTTCCGGGCTGATTTCCTACCTTTCGGATATACGGCACAGGCGGTCAAAAAGGTCTACACTTAAATCAGTTCATCGATGGACAGCACCTTGAAAACAGAATGACCGTCCGAAAAGGAATATCCGGCGGGGGAAGCACCGCAAGGAGCCTACTTCTGGACAAAGTGTCCAGAAGTGGCTTCGGGGCACAATGGCCCGAAGCTGTGGGGAGCGTGCCAACGCCGGAACACGCCGCAGGAATGGGGCAGGAAGCCTTTTCGGGGAGAACGGCAACGGAGAACAGACGGAGGGACGCATGATAGAAAATCCATATAAACGCCTGCCGCCGTTAGAGCGCAGGCCGGACGGCACGCCCTACCGCATGACCCCGGCACAGCGCAAACAAGCCAATGCCCTGATACGGCGGGAGTGCTGTAACTGTGAGGACGGCAACTGCATTGTCCTTGACGATGGCGACACCTGCACCTGCCCGCAGACGGTTTCTTTCTCGGTCTGCTGTAAATGGTTTCGGTGGGCGGTCTTGCCGCTTGCCGGGACGCTGGAAGCGGAGATCTACCGGGATAAGGACTTGAAACGCTGTGCGGTCTGCGGCGGCGTGTTCGTCCCCAAATCCAACCGGGGAAAATACTGCCCGGACTGCGCCGCCAGAGTTCACAGGCGGCAGAAAACAGAAAGTGAACGGAAAAGGAGGTCTGCTGTGGACAGTTAGATAGGAAAAAAGCCTTGATTTACAAGGCTCCGCAAGCCCCAGACCGGGGCGGGTGGTATCAAGTATCATCTCCCCCGGAAAACGGGCTTCTAACCGTCCACAAAACACACTATGACAAGCACGATTTATATTCATCAGCCGGAAAAGGCGTTCAGCTTCACCCGGCTCCCGAATTTCCTCTTTGAAGCACCTACATTCCAGCCCTTGTCCAACGAAGCGAAGCTATTGTATGCCTTTATCCTACGGCGGGCGGAGTTGTCCCGGAAAAACGGGTGGGCGGACGAGTACGGACGCATTTATCTGTACTATCCCATCTGTGAGGTGGTGGACTTGCTCCACTGTGGGCGGCAGAAAGCCGTCAACACCCTGCGGGAGTTACAGTATGCGGAGTTGATTGAGATTAGGAAACAGGGCTGTGGAAAACCCAACTGTATTTACCCAAAATCCTATGAAGCGGTTTCAAACGCCGACTTCAAGAAATCCGGTTTGGGAACGCCGGAGGGCTGAAAACCGTACCCGATAAGTACGATAATCACTCCTATTGAAGTACGGAAACCGGACGGTATATAGAAATACAAAGATTAAAAATATTTTATTTATATCTATTCCATTCCAATCCTATCAGAGATAGTTTCGGCGGGATTTTCCCTGTGGAAAAACCGCCGGAAAGGAATGGAATGGGGAAAGGAGCAGAATGGCACAACACGCAATTTTGCGTTTTGAGAAGCACGAGGGCAACCCGGCAAGACCGCTGGAAGCCCATCACGAACGGCAGAAAGAACAGTACGCCAGCAATCCCGACATTGACACCAGCCGGAGTAAATACAACTTCCATATCGTCAAGCCGGAGGGACGCTATTACCACTTCATTCAGAGCCGTATTGAACAGGCCGGGTGCCGCACCCGCAAGGACAGCACCCGGTTTGTCGATACGCTGATAACTGCCAGCCCGGAGTTTTTCAAGGGGAAATCCCCAAAGGAGATACAGGCGTTTTTCCAGCGGGCGGCGGACTTCCTCATCGGACGGGTAGGCCGGGAAAATATCGTGTCGGCGGTGGTACACATGGACGAGAAAACGCCGCACCTGCATTTGACCTTTGTTCCGCTAACAAAGGACAACCGCCTGTGCGCGAAAGAGATTATCGGCAACCGGGCGAATTTGACGAAGTGGCAGGACGATTTTCACGCCTATATGGTGGAGAAATACCCGGATTTGGAGCGTGGGGAGAGCGCCAGCAAGACAGGCCGGAAGCATATCCCTACCCGCCTTTTCAAACAGGCGGTTTCCCTATCCAAACAGGCCAGAGCCATTGAAGCCACTCTTGACAGCATGAACCCGCTGAACGCCGGAAAGAAGAAAGAGGAAGTCCTTGCTATGCTGAAAAAGTGGTTTCCGCAGATGGAGAACTTCTCCGGGCAACTGAAAAAGTACAAGGTTACGATAAAAGACCTGTTAGCAGAAAATGAAAAATTGGAAGCACGAGCCAGAGCCAGCGAAAGCGGCAAAATCAAAGACCGCATGGAACGAGCAAAGCTGGAAAGCGAATTGGAAAATATGCAAAGGCTGGTTGACCGTATTCCGCCGGAAGTGCTGGCGGAGTTGAAACGGGGACGGCATTATGGAAAGGAAAGGTGATTTTATAAGTATCAGATACAAAAAGGAAACAGAGGTCGTAACTTTTCAAGGGAAGGAAATCACGCTGGAAAATCTCTCCCCGGTGTTCACGCCGGAGCAGGAAGCGGCAAAACGCCGGGAACTGGAACAACAGCTTTATGAGGTGTTCCGCAAGTACGCCGACAGACGGCAGAATGAGGAAGCCGGGGCGTAAGGTTTTCCAAAGCCATCGTTGATTTGCGGGGCTGCTGGCGGTATAATATAAGTGTCAGCAGCTCCGTTTCTTTTTTAAGAAAAGGAGCGACAAAATGAATAACAGAATAGACGCAATCTATGCAAGGCAATCGGTAGACAAAAAGGACAGCATTTCCATTGAAAGCCAGATTGAGTTTTGCAAATACGAATTGAAAGGCGGGAACTGCAAGGAATACACAGACAAAGGGTACAGCGGCAAAAACACAGACCGTCCGAAGTTTCAGGAACTGGTGCGGGACATTAAGCGGGGCTTGATTGCAAAGGTCATTGTTTACAAACTTGACCGTATCAGCCGTTCCATTCTGGATTTTGCCAATATGATGGAACTGTTCCAGCAGTACAATGTGGAGTTTGTGTCCTCTACGGAAAAGTTTGATACCTCTACTCCGATGGGGCGGGCTATGCTGAACATCTGTATCGTGTTCGCCCAGCTTGAACGGGAAACGATACAGAAGCGGGTGACGGACGCTTACTACTCCCGCAGTCAGCGGGGCTTTAAGATGGGCGGGAAAGCCCCTTACGGCTTCCATACGGAGCCGATCAAGATGGACGGCATCAACACAAAGAAGCTGGTGGTAAACCCGGACGAAGCGGCCAATATCCGGCTGATATTTGAGATGTACGCACAGCCCACAACCTCCTACGGGGACATTACCCGCTACTTTGCGGAACAGGGGATTTTGTTCTACGGCAAAGAACTGATACGCCCCACGCTGGCGCAGATGTTACGCAATCCCGTTTATGTGCAAGCGGACTTGGATGTGTACGAATTTTTCAAAAGCCAGGGGACGGTCATTGTCAATGACGCCGCCGACTTTACGGGAATGAACGGGTGTTATCTGTATCAGGGGCGGGATGTAAAAGCCAGCAAGAAAAACGACTTGAAAGACCAAATGCTGGTACTGGCTCCCCATGAGGGCATTGTCCCCTCTGACATCTGGCTGGCTTGCCGCAAGAAGCTGATGAACAACATGAAAATCCAGTCTGCCCGGAAAGCCACCCACACATGGCTGGCGGGGAAAATCAAGTGTGGGAACTGCGGCTATGCGCTTATGAGTATCTTCAATCCGTCCAGAAAACAATATCTCCGCTGTACGAAACGGCTGGACAATAAAAGCTGTCCGGGCTGTGGGAAAATCATCACTTCCGAATTGGAAGCGGTAGTCTATCAGCAGATGGTGAAGAAGCTGGAAAATCACAAGACGCTGACGGGCAGGAAGAAAGCGGCAAAGGCCAACCCGAAAATCGCCGCCCTGCAAGTGGAACTTCTCCATGTGGACAGCGAGATTGAAAAGCTGGTGGACAGTCTGACGGGCGCAAACAATGTCCTGCTCTCCTATGTGAATGTGAAGATAGCGGAACTGGACGGGCGCAAGCAGGAACTTGTGAAGCAGATAGCGGAGTTGACGGTGGAAGCCATCAGCCAAGAGCAGGTCAATCAGATTTCCGGCTACCTCGACACATGGGACAGCGTATCCTTTGACGACAAGCGGCGGGTGGTGGATTTGATGATTGCCACCGTAGCCGCCACAAGCGACAGCTTGAACATTACATGGAAAATCTGACGGGCGGCACGCCTCCCGTCAGATACCTACCCTGTGTAGTCCCTTGTAAACTGTACTTTACTGAAATCACAATATACCATTCTGTCTCCTTAAACCTCAAGGCTTATGTACTGTTCGTCATATAACTAACAAAAGAATCTATTCCCAAAGTGCATTTATTTTATCTGGTAATATATCCCTCAGGGACTTCTTCCGTTCTCGGCAGACTGTAAACCTCGTAATAAGTACGGTCTTTTTCTTTGACCTCACTGTAATAGTTGAGGCTGTACAGTTCTCCGTATCGGAAGCAGTTTTTGTACTGTTCGGCTTTGGCTGTCTTAAGAATTGCCGCCAGTGTGTCGCAGAAGTCCACAGTACGGATTTTCTTTCGCTTAGTCGCTCCGATCTCCGTCTTAACTCTGTTTATTTATCTGTTTGCATGCAGGAAATTCCATATTTTTGAATCATCTTGAAAAGCATGGATAAAAATTCATCTTTTCCATGTGTCAGGAATTTGAAACTGATCTTGTAAGTACCTTCCCGTGTGTACAGCCGCAGCTTCATCCATTCCGCTTTTTCCGTTTTTTTCACTGCAGCCATTTCGATTCTTTGGATGTTTCTCCAGTAAAGTTCACGTTTTCTGTGCAGTGGGTATTTGATGGTCATTTTTTCCTGTGAATACCGGATATTTGTATTGAGCATCACAACCAGGAACACGATACTGATGACTCCGCAGACAGGTGCAAACAAAAGCGCGAACCTCTGGGAGAAATCACCCTGCAGAAACTGCTGTATGATGCTGTTCTCCGCTGCTGCGGGCACCAGAGTTGCCATATAAATCAGGAGAATGCCGATGCCCATAGCTGCCAGAAGATAATACTCGGAGCCATAGCGCAGAATACATTTTTGCGATTCTTCGTACATATGGGAACGATAGTAGCTGGCAATCTTTTCTGGGCATGTTTTCTTGATCATATCGCAAAATACATCATAATTTACCATTCCGAGCCTTGCGGTAAGAACCTTGGTTCCATCCAGAAGATATAAGTTGACTGCATTGTCAAAGTTACCGTCTACTTTTCGGATTTCCTCCCACTGAAAGGTTCTGGACTTGCGAAAGGGCTTTTCAATCCGGACTTCCCTGCTGTTAAAATAAACGCAGTCCCGACCTGCCACATTCCCGCTGAAAATCAGAAGCATGCAGATCAAGATTGAGGTTATGACGAGCAGGCTCCACATCTGCCGCGCTTCTGCAGGTGCGCCGTCTTTTATGTAAAGTACGAGGAAAAAGGCAACAAAAAGAAGTTGGAATACGCCTACTGCATAAGCGACATACCGTTGTCCTGGCGGCTGGCACAAGATTGCCATCCCTTTGGGGATACGCGCTATCTGCCGTCGGTTTCTTCCTGTGATCAGATAAATGATTTTTGTAGTCAATAGCAAAACCAGCGAAAAGATCAATTTCTCCATGCTTTTTATTCCATCCTTTTCAATCTACATTTGGTATAGAACATGTACTTACTCCTGTCTTTAAAATGTATGTCATCTAATTATCTCAAAGTGCGAATTTGCCCTTTTACTTTACTCTTTGAACCACTTTTAATAAGCAATCCTAAAATAATCCAAATACTCCTTATACTTGTCCTGTGCAGTCAGGCAGGTATCGGTCAAATAGCCTTTTTCGTTGTCCCATTCCTTCAATCCACGATAATAGGACAGCTTCAAATTATCCTCAATGATAAACGGAACGATATTGTATTTCAGGCACTCCTTAAACATGATCAATCTGCCCACACGGCCATTGCCGTTCTGGAACGGATGGATCCGCTCAAACTTCACATGGAAGTCCAGAATATCCTCAAAGGTCTTTTCTTCCTTGGCGTTATATTCCGTCAGCAAGGCCTTCATTTTATCGGCAGCTTCTTCCGGAAGTGCGGTTGCCATGCCGCCAACTTTATTCGGCATTGTTTTATAATCGCCTACAGTGAACCAATCTTTTCTGGAATCACTTGTACCACTTTTCAGAATCAAGTGAAGTTCCTTGATAAACTTCTCTGTCAGTGCTGCCTTTGCATGACCAATAATCATATTGATGTTGTATAAATAAAGTTGACACCTTATTCTCAAGGAATTCATGTATAATAAAAGAGAATAAGGAGGAACTCTCAA
>NZ_WQPW01000003.1:0-2509 GCF_018785465.1 Clostridium sp. MCC328 | reverse complement strand
ATTGTCAAGTTCTCTCATATTTATCAGCCTTTCTTTCTATTTCGACTGATTTAATTATATCACAAATGAGATCATTTGTCTATTACATTCTAGAACATTTGTTCTGCTTGATCTGCAATCTATTTTTCCTTCAGGCTTATTCATTGTATGCAGGATTGATGATATAGCACGACTATAAAAATCAATATATGAGAAGTTTACAATACACAACACAGCTATGTGCAATAATCTGATATCTACATACCAACTATGGCACTATGCAAGAGATGGCAATTCATCTCACCACCTATAGAGGTGGGAGAATTCTTGCTGATTCTTGTTAAATATAAAATATCTATTTTTAATCAAACAGTGTTATCTTTGTGATTGGGAATGTCTGGTCCTCCAGCGGCGCATGCCAGATTCCGTACCAGATGTCCTCCAGATTGTCACCGTCCGCTGCCAGGAAGCCGTAGACCTCGCTGTCAAACTCCGGGATCGCCACCGGGCCGTATAGCAGTGTGCTGCCATATTCGTTGTAGATATCCGATGCCATCTGATTCAGACGGTCGTCCGTCAGATATGCATCCTTGAAGCTGCCGTTTTCTTTATTCTCTCTGAGGATCTTGCAGACTTTTTCCGGAAGCTCCGTCACATCTCCATAGGTGTTGGAGTAGAGGTACATCGGATTCTTTTCCTTCATATACGCCTTCGGTGCCACCACGCAGCCATCCGCGCTTCCGAGAACTTCCGTATACTCATCGCCCTGTGTCACGATGGGACCAGCCTCTTCCAGGGTGTAGGCTGCCACCGGCTCCATTGTCGCAGAATCATCGGAGCCATTTATGTCGAAAGCAATGTATCCGAAGGAACCGTGGAGGGAGATCCTGTCGATACTCACATAGTCGAGCTCCACTACCTGACCATAGGGCTGTTTTTTTGCGGTCTCGAGGTCCAAAATTGCGGCTTTTGTTCCTTCATCGGCGGAATTGTCAAGTTTACCGGCGAGAAAAATCGATGTCGGTCCGTCCGCACCGCCGATAATGCCTACTGATGTCGCCACCTGAGTTTTATTTTTCTTCCATATATAAAATGCCATCGCGGTAGCTCCTGAGAGAATCAGGATGCCTGCTGCCGCCAAAATTTTCTTTTTATTATTCATTGTTTCCCCACCTTTTATTTTACTCGTCGTGTTATCGGGCAGAACCGCTTGTTCCCCAGCTGATTATATGGTTTATATTACCATATACTTTTTACTCCCATATATAAATTCCCTTAACATTTCCTGTCTATTTTCTTCCCGTCTTACAACAGCCTTTTAACATGGTCACACTTCACTACATGTTCTTGCACTTCATGTACATCCAGTATATACTTGAACCGAAAATTATAGCTGTGGGAAAGACATAACGCATAATGCTCACAGCAGATCACCAAATCACAAATGGGAAAGGGTTCTGTATTATGAACAACAAGGGATTGATCAAAGAAATTTTTG
This sequence comes from Clostridium sp. MCC328, assembly GCF_018785465.1. NCBI lineage: Bacteria > Bacillati > Bacillota > Clostridia > Eubacteriales > Clostridiaceae > Clostridium > Clostridium sp. MCC328. The sequence goes on along the minus strand of NZ_WQPW01000003.1, from coordinate 1,032 downwards.
TCATGACCCTGGCTGACGCAATCACAGCCATAGCGGTTTTCTTTTTTCTGGTACCAAGCCACACATCGATCAGCAGTATTTCCGGTCTCGGAATTATTCTGACCCACTTTATCCCGCTTCCGCTTTCTGTGATCACGATGGCGCTCAACATCCTCCTGCTGATCATCGGATTTATTTTCTGCGGTAAGGAGTTCGGCGCAAAAACTGTATACACGAGTGTCATGTTGCCGGTCTTCTTAGGTATTTTCGAGAAAATCTTCCCGGATTTTACGTCCCTCACCGGAAGTCAGGAGCTGGATGCGGTCTGCTATGTGCTGGTAGTCAGCATCGGTCTCGCGATGCTCTTTAACATGAATGCATCATCCGGTGGACTGGACATCGTTGCAAAGATCATGAACAAGTACCTGCATGTGGATCTCGGAAAGGCAATGTCTCTCTCCGGCATGTGCGTGGCGCTTTCTTCCGCGTTCGTTTATGACAAGAAGACCGTCGTGCTCAGTGTGCTCGGTACATATGTGAACGGAATCGTCCTCGATTACTTTATTTTTGACCAGAATGTCAAGAGACGTGTCTGCATTATCACGAAGAAAGAGGAAGAACTCCGCGAGTTCATTATTAACAATCTGCACAGCGGCGCAACGATCTATGAAGCGATCGGTGCGTATAATTTTGAGAAACACAATGAGATCATTACGATCGTGGATAAGCGTGAGTATCAGGCACTCATGAACTATATCAGTTCCAGTGATCCGGAGGCATTTATCACGGTGTATAAAGTTTCGGATATCCGGTACCGGCCGAAGAAGATCAGTGCGTGATAGAATCAGCACTCTTTTTGGCCTTGGACACTTCTATCGTCTTTTTGAATCAATTTGATTTTGAATAATCGTCTGCATAGACAAAACCACCTCACAGATTCATTTCTGTTGGTGGTTTTGTTATGTAAACTTATTTGTAACTGTTCAGTAGGTCTGCGCACTTGCTGCGCTGACCGTAAGAAAACATAGGCTGGAAGGCAAAAATCCCATCAGC
>NZ_WQPW01000044.1:0-17244 GCF_018785465.1 Clostridium sp. MCC328 | reverse complement strand
ATCAAAATACCTCGTTCGACTTGCATGTGTTAGGCACGCCGCCAGCGTTCATCCTGAGCCAGGATCAAACTCTCATGTTATAAGCTTTTACTTATACGAGGTCCTTTACGAGTATTACGTAAAAGCTTAATTCGAAGCCGAAGGTTTCGAACTTCCTCGTTGAGTTGTCCAGGTCCAAAATTTAGCTTGGCTAATTTTTAAACCGTTCTACTGTTTTGTTAGGTTTTGTTCTGAATGTTCTCATTCATGGTCTAAACCAAAAGACCATTTTATAAGAATTTTCAGGGTTTTACATACTGTTCAGTTTTCAAGGAACTTTGCTTCGTTGTTGCTTTCGTTCTCAGCAGCAACTCATTTATTCTATCATACCGTTTCCGGTTTGCCAAGAACTTTTTAAAACTTTTTTGAGAGATTAAGAAGTTTTCTTAATGACTCTTAATAAGTTTTGCCCTGTCACTCAAGGCGAGTATTATAATATCAAATCCCAGACCGAAAGTCAACTGTTTTTTCCATTTTTTCCAAAGTTTTTTCTTTTGTGCGTGCAATATCTACATTTTGTTATTATCAATTCTTATAAATACAAAATATTGTTTTGAGATGCGTTTTTCCTCTCAGCCAGAACCATCTTCAGGTTCTGGCCGCTTTCCCGATCATCTTCTTATCGTCCGCCATCCATACAAATTCATCCCAAACAGTACGACACCGACTACAACAAAGCATCCATATATTACTCTCTCCGCTTTCGTTTTACTCTCCCTGATACAAAAAATCAGCCAGAGGACCCAGAAAATATCTGCCATAAACATCATACCGCTTCCCCTGACCATGGTCGCGAGAATGAACATGGCATTTACAAACGCCCGGCCGCGTTCTGATCTCATGAACTTTCGTATCTTCTCAGCCATCTACACCTCCCCTTCCGGTAATACCTGCAGTGCATCCTGCATCGTGATGAACACCGGATCATCGGTCCAACTGCCATTTTTGCGGTTCTGAGCCGCCGTCATAACCGGATATTGCAGAATGCTCTTCTGATGCGTATAGTTCAGCCAGGAATCGATCCACCAGTCCTTCTCTTTTTCCCTGATGCCATAAGATACATATCCACGGCACCGCTCCCCGCGCCATGGCATCGAGAACTCTGCGAAGATACTGCTCGTCTCCCGGCTCTCATAAAACGGCCAGCTCTGCCCCATATCATAAGTCTCGTTTTCCAGAGACGCGTAATCCGCGGCATAGGAAATTTCCTTCTTATCATAAAGGACCTGTCCGGTCAGCCCGCCTTCTTCGAGCCAGCCACCATTCCGTTCCCGGCATGCCGGATATAGCTGCAAAGCCTCTGTCCCGCGAAAGCCCGGATCTTCATTCCACAGAAAATGATGGATGATCTTCCAGTGCCCTTCCTGCTCAAGTTCTACTGCAATTCCACTGAGTCTCAGTTCTTTATGAGGATACTGCCGCGAATACTGCGTGTAGCCTTCTGATCTTTCGACGATCTGTTCTCCGTCATTGATCGGATAATCCGTTTGCTGTAATCGTACCTGTCTGGCGTTCCTGCACGCTAAGAGATCGTCCTCTTTAAGATCATCCAGAATATCCTCCGGAAATCCAAGCAAGACCAGATGCGTTTTTATCTCCTCGTATGCCGGATCCTGCGGTCCTTTCACCTCGTTCCATTTCATATGATAGGAACCAAAGAATATGGTTCCGATTACAAGTCCTGCTGCGGTTAGAACAACTGCCCCTGCCGCACACTTCCCGTTGGAGACACGCATCGGAGGCTCTTCCAATACATACCCTGCCTTTTCCAGATCCTCAGCGGTATGTTTTAACTCCATAAGGATTCCAATATATGCCGCAATAACAGCGATTCCAATGATCCAACCGCTGTAATTCATGTTCATAAGCAGTATAACAACTGCATACCAGATAACTAAATGGATCAGGATTTTGTTGTCCGCTTCCTTCTCACACTTTTTCAGCCCTGTCTGCATACCATGGAAAAAGCAGAATGCTATGATCAGCGGCAACGCATATGCCCATAAGAGCATGAACTTCCATATCCATGTATCATAAATTTGTTCTCTGTTGATAAAAGTTCCACTCACTATGGAAATCATTGTAATCACAACGTTGATCGCTGCCGCAGTATACCCCGCCTTGAACCATTTATCTTCCTGCTTCAGTTTCCGTAATCCCGCGAATATCATAAGGATTCCTATGAACGGCAGAATATAATATAACAGAAGAAAATTCAGTTTGATCCCACAGAATCCCATCCCAACCAGAATATTCTCATACGTCTGCTGCCAGAGACTTGTCTTTTGATCTACCGGCTTATTTCTGCCGTTTTCATACTGGTCTTTTGAGAGATTTCCAGCGTTTTCCTGCGGACTCTCTTTCCCATTCTGTTCCTCTGTACTCTCCCAAAACGACTCCTGCATCCAGATTCTGGTATCCATGTGATCCCTCCTTTTTATCTCAGCCGAGAAAACTCCCACCTCTTTCAAGTGGTGCGTAACAGTAAATTTGTCTCGGTGGGCGTTAGGTCTCCGAACATCCGAAGTTTTTTCGTATCCACAACCGCCACAATCCAGTCCATATCATATTTCGGCACGATCCAATCCTTCTATCTATAAATATACCATAACTTCTTCCGCTATCAATCCACCGCGCTCAGTTTTAAGAAAAGTGTAATCTATGTGGCAATTTTATGGCATTCCGATTACATTCCTCTTACGTTTTCTTACACTTTGTTGCATCATATTGTATTTTCTGATATTTTCTGATACTGTGAATTTAGCGAAAAGGAATATACCTTTTTATGTGACAGGAAATTCCTCAAACTTTTCTGTTACACATGAGAATTTTGCAACAAAAGTCAAGGTCCAGAAAGGAGTTTCTATGAATTTGAATCATCTGATCATCCCTATCACCATTGCAGTCATTCTGATTCTGATCCTTGTCCTCATCGTATGTGGATACGTGAAAGCTCCGCCGGATCAGGCCTATATTATTTCCGGTCTTAAGCATGACGCGAAGATCCTCATCGGACGTTCCGGAATCCGGATCCCGTTCTTTGAACGGATGGATCGCCTGTATCTCGGGCAGATGACGGTCGATATCAAGACGGAACAGTCTGTTCCGACGAATGATTTCATTAATGTCAACGTGGACGCCGTTGCCAAGGTACGGATCACTCCGTCCCAGGAAGGGATCCGTCTGGCAGCAAAAAACTTCTTAAATAAGAAACCCGAGGATATCACCATGGATCTCCAGGATTCCCTTCAGGGTAATATGCGTGAGATCATCGGTACTCTCTCCTTAAAGGAGATCAACACCGACCGTGATTCCTTCTCTGATCAGGTTATGCTAAAGGCATCGAAGGATATGGATAAGCTGGGAATCGAGATCCTGTCCTGTAATATCCAGAATGTCACTGACGATAATGGATTGATCCGGGATCTTGGTGCCGACAATACCTCAAAGATCAAGAAAGATGCCGCGATCGCAAAAGCCCAGGCAGACCGTGATATCGCCATCGCCCAGGCAGAAGCGAACAAATCTGCCAACGATGCCCGCGTACTTGCGGAGACAGAGATCGCAGAGAAAAATAATGAGCTGGAGATCCGTAAGTCAGAGCTTCAGAAGCACTCCGACACGAAAAAAGCGGAGGCGGACGCTGCTTATGAGATCCAGAAGCAGGAACAGGAAAAAACGATCCAGACAGCTACCGTGAATGCCCAGATCGCAAAGGCAGAGCGCGAAGCAGAACTTCGGAAGCAGGAAGTTGCCGTTCAACAGCAGCAGTTAGACGCGGAAGTCAACAAGAAAGCCGATGCGGAGCGCTACAAGGTCGAGCAGGAGGCGGCTGCCATGCTTGCAAAACGTCAGCGTGAGGCGGAAGCCAGAAAATATGAGTTAGAAAAAGAGGCGGAAGCCATGCGTACAAAGGCAGATGCCGCAAGATATCAGGCGGAGCAGGAAGCTGCTGGAATCCGTGCCCGCGGTGAGGCGGAGGCAGCAGCGATCCAGGCAAAGGCCGTTGCTGAGGCGGAAGGTATGGAGAAAAAAGCGGAAGCTTACGCGAAGTACAATAACGCTGCTATCGTCGAGATGTTAGTAGGCATCATGCCGCAGATGGCCGCAGAGATCGCGAAGCCATTGTCCTCTATCGACAAGGTCAATATCTACGGAACCGGCGGTGCAAACGGCACAAACGGAAGCGGAGTCAGCGAGATCTCCGGAAATACAGCTGCTGTCATGCAGCAGGTTTTCGACACCATGTCCGAGGCCACCGGTGTAGATTTTAGGGACATTCTGAAGGCACAGACATATGATGCGAAGGTGAACCGGAACATTAATGTCAGCGGACTTACGATCCCGGCTGTACATAGTGAACAAAACACAGTTCCCGCAGCCGCAGAACCCGAATCCGGTACTTCCGATTTAAGTTCCGGCACGGGTGATTCAGCAATACCGTCCACACCAGACGCGGAAACTGTTCCGGAGAACCATACATCGTAATTACATTTTTTAGTCCTGCCCTTTACCCGGCATGGTAAGTGCAGACTTACAGACTTATTCCAATCTTCATATCCATTACTCCCCCTACTTACCCAGGCAGTGTCTCTCACAGGACACTGCCTGGGTCTTTTAATATAGGACAATCCCACGCGGACGCCCACTGAACCTGCCGCAAGTGGCTTTTTCGGACGCTACGTAAAATGAATGTGCTCTGGCACATTCCCGCGCCCCGCGCGGTCGCTTGCGACAATCTGCATCCTCGCGCGAGTACGCATCATTGGCACATGAGTGCCTTTTATGTAATAAGGAATTCCCCGGAAGTTCCTATTACTCAAAAAGACACCCGCCTCCGGTCATCTCTGACCAGAAACAGGTGTCTCTATAAGGGAAACATAAAAAATTGTGAAGCTGTTATTACAGCACAACACCGTCTTTAAATATGGAGATCTCGCGGAAGCCTTTCTCCTCGGCTTTTGTCTGTTTTCCGCCGGCAACCTCGATCACAAGTTCAAGAAGTCTCTTTGCAGCGTCATCAATGGTCTCGCCGTCAGCGATTGGACCGGCATCAAAGTCGATCCAGCCTTTCTTTCTCTCCGCAAGCTGGCTGTTTGTCGCCAGTTTTAAGGTCGGAGCCGGTGCACCAAACGGTGTTCCGCGACCTGTTGTGAACAGGATCATATGCGCTCCGGCAGCCGTCATGGCTGTAGCGGATACCAGGTCATTTCCCGGTCCGTAAAGCATGTTAAGACCTTTTGTCACCACCGGATCACCATAACCGATGACATCCATGATCGGAGCTGTACCGCCCTTCTGGACACATCCGCAGGATTTATCCTCAAGGGTGGTGATACCGCCCTGCTTGTTTCCTGGGCTCGGGTTGTCGTATACGACCTCATGGTGGCTGATGAAGTAGTTCTTAAAGCCGTTGATCATGTTGACGGCTTTGTCGAATACTTCTTTATTTACACAGCGGTTCATTAAGAAACCTTCCGCTCCGAACATCTCCGGAACCTCTGTAAGCACAGTAGAACCGCCTCTGGCTGCCATCATATCGCTGAAACGTCCGACAGTCGGGTTTGCGGTGATGCCGGAAAGTCCGTCGGAGCCTCCGCACTTCATGCCGACAACAAGCTCACTGACCGGGATCGGCTCTCTCTCAAACTGCGCCGCGTATGTGGAACATTCCTCGAGAAGCTTTCTTCCTGCCTCAAACTCATCATCCACTTCCTGACAGGTCAGGAATTTTACACGATCATGGTCGTAATCGCCAAGCTCTTCCAGGAACTGCTCGTGGGTCAGGTTCTCACAGCCAAGTCCTAATACGAGAACTGCGGCTGCGTTCGGATGACGGACAAGGGCTGCAAGAAGCTTTCTTGTCTGTGCATGATCTGCCCCTGTCTGGCTGCAGCCGAACGGATGCGGGAATGTATAGAGTCCGTCAATGGTGCCTTTCACAAGATCCTGATTGTCGCGGACCATTTTCTTTGCGATATCATTGACACAGCCTACGGTCGGGATGATCCAGATCTCATTGCGGATCGCCGCGCGGCCGTCTTTTCTGCGGAAGCCCATAAAGGTCTCCGGCTCAACTTTTTCCGGGAAGTCGAGGGACGGAGTATAGGTATACTCCATCTCTCCTTCCAGATTTGTCTTCACGTTGTGGGTGTGCATCCATGCACCGGCCTCTGCGTCTGCTGTCGCGTGACCGATGGCAAAGCCGTATTTGACGATATTCTCACCGTTTTTGATCGGTTTTAACGCGATCTTGTGGCCCTGTGGGATGTCCTCAAGCGCTGTGACTGTGATGCCGCCTGCGGTGACCTCCTCACCCTTTTTGATCGGGTGAAGAGCGACCGCAACGTTATCCAGTCTGGAAATCTGAATTACTTTCATATGTTAATTAAAGGCAGCTTGCAAATGCAGCCTTTGCTCCTTCCGTGCGAATCTTCTTAAGGTCAGCGACAACTTTCTCCTCAAGACCAGCAATCTTTGTGAGATCCTGATCCCACATCTTCTCGTTTGTGAGAACTGCGTTTACAAGAGCCTCTGCGGAGTCATCCTTGTGCGCATAGTAGAACTCAAGTGCCCATCTGTCATCGCTTACGGTGTACTCGTTGCCGGCCGGACGCTTGCAAACAAGACCTGCGTCTGTCAAAGCCTGGATATCATTGCTGTAGAATGCGATATAAGCTGCTAAGGACATGGTCAGGCACTCCGGAAGCTTGCCTGTCTCTTTGATGTACTCAAGGAAGGACGGCATGTTTCTTGCTTTCCACTTAGATGTGGAGTTTAAGGAGATGCTCATTAACTCATGGTCAACGAACGGGTTGTTGAAACGATCCTGTACTGCGGATGCGAACTGCATTAAGTCGTTCTTGTCAAGCGGAAGTGTCGGGATAACCTCATCGTAGAGCATCTTGTTCATGAAGCCCTTGATGACCTCGTCATGCATACAGTCACGAACGATGTTCTCGCCTGCAAGGTAAGCGCCGAGTACGAAACCTGTGTGAGCGCCGTTTAAGATTCTAACTTTTCTCTTCTTGTACGGGCTCATATCCGGTGTTACGAATACTTTGTCAAGAAGTCCTGCTTTCTTGAACGGAAGAATGTCGTTTAACTTCTCATCGCCTTCGATGACCCAGACACCGAATACCTCGCCGACATCTGTAAGCGGGTCAGCGTAGCCGTTCTTCTGCTCAAGCTCAGCAACTTCGTTTGCGTCTTTGATACGGCCCGGAACGATACGGTCTACTAAGGAACCGCAGAATGTGCAGTCTTCATTTACGTACTTCTTGAATCCGTCCTCAAGTCCCCACTGCTCGATGTACTGGTTTACGCACTTTAAGAGCTCTTTACCGTTGTTGTCGATCAGCTCGCAGGCAAGCATGATGATACCTTTCTTTCCTGCTTTGTAACGATGATAGAGAACCTGAGTTAATTTTGCCGGGAAGCTGGACGGCGGGCAGTCATCCTGTTTGCAGGACGGATCATACTGGATACCAGCCTCTGTTGTGTTGGAAACGATGATCTCAAGGTCGTTGCTTGCAGCAACCTCCATCATCTTCTCGTAATCCTCTTTCTCATACGGATTTAAACAGCGGTTTACGCTGGAGATCACTCTCTTAGCGTCTACCTTCTGTCCGTTCTCGCTTCCGCGAAGGTACAGTGTGTAGAGACCCTCCTGCTCGTTGATCATCTTTGCAAGACCCGGAGCGATCGGCTGTACCAGGCAGCATTTTCCGTTCCAGCCTGCCTTCTCATTTGCAAGGTCGAACCAGTAATCTACGAAAGCACGAAGGAAATTTCCCTCACCGAACTGAAGAACTTTCTCCGGTGCGTCTTTTAATACATATCCATCATAACCAGATTTTTTGAGAACATCATAATTTAAGCGTTCCATAATAATTTCCTTTCTTCATATAAAAGAATTCATGGTATATAAATCAAAACTGCCAGACGGGGCATCATAGCGATCCCCATCTGGCAGCAAGTTTACCCTAATAGAACAGATTTACAAGGAATGTGGTAAACGGCTCGACCCAGGTAAGGAGCATCAGGTTGATAATAAGCAGAATGTAGAACGGTACTGCTTCTTTGATGAATGCCGCGGTCTTACACTTTGTAATAGAGCAGGTTACGAACATCAGGGTTCCCATAGGCGGTGATAATGCGCCGATGGCGTTATTGAAGATGTAGATCATTGCGAACTGGATCTCGTTGATTCCGTACTGTGCAGCGATCGGTGCAAGAAGCGGAACCAGAATGATCATGGAAGCGTTACCTTCGATGAACATACCTACGATCAGTAAGAAGATATTTACAACGATCAGGAATACATATTTGCTGTGGATGTTTGCAAGCATCCATGCTGTCAGCGCCTGCGGGATTCTCTCTTTTGTGAGGATCCAGGAGAATACGGACGCAGCGGATACGATGAGCATGATGGAAGCTGTCGTGCAGACAGTCTCCTTTAAGCCCTGGATCATATCCTTGATGTGCATCTCATGGTAGATAAAACCAAGGAATGCTGCGTAGAGGATCGCTACAGCTCCTGCCTCGGTAGCTGTAAAGATACCGATACGGATACCACCGATGATGATAACTGGAAGGAGCAGCGGCAGGATCGCCGGTTTTAAAGCAGTCCAGAATTTGGACCAGGTTAATTTTTCTGTTGTTAAAAGACCATAGCCACGTTTCTTGGAGATCACTCCTACGAGGATCATCATGGAAACGCAGAGAAGGCCTCCGACACCGAAGCCGGAAATAAACAACTTACCGATGGAAACGTTCGCAATACATCCGTAAAGGATCATCGCGATTCCCGGCGGGATCAGCGGTGTGATCATGGAGGAAGCGGCGGTTACAACACTGGAGAACTCCAGAGAGAAGCCCTTCTTTGTCATCTCCGGAACCATCATTTTGGACTCCATCGCTGCATCGGCGATGTTGGATCCGGAAAGTCCGCCCATAACGGTGGATAAAAGTACGTTTACCTGTGCGAGACCGCCAGGAAGACGTCCTGTTACAACCTCACAGAAATCCATGATTCTCTTTGTAACACCGGTATAGTTCATGAAAATACCGGCACAAACGAAGAACGGGATCGCCATAAGGGAAATTTTCTCAGTACCAATGATTGCCTGCTGGGCAAAGATAACGGTATTGATTCCCGGGTTCATAACGAAATAAACCATGGAACCGCCAAGGACGGCGATAAATACCGGAACCTTGAAGAAAAGAAGAACCAGCATCACAATTGCAGATAACATTAAAACATTACTCATTGCTGCTTGCTGCCTCCTTTGCCTCAGATTTTACGCCGTGGAACAGGGCGTAGAAATAGCTGATGATCATATCAAAATAGGATATGATCGCGATACCGTATACCCAGGAATACGGAATTTTTAACATACTGGTGGAACGTCCGCTCTTTACGAACACCTGGATGAAACCGATGCTCTGCATGAACAGATATCCGATTACAACTACAACTACGATGGAAATCAGGATTTCCATGATCTTCTGCATGCTCTTCGGCATCAGGTCGACAATCATCTCGATCGCAACATGGTTGCCGGAGCGGAATGCTGCACCTGCGCCTGCAAATACAATCCAGACCATACATGAGGTCTGAACCTCCTCAAGCCATGTAAATGGTGCGTTGAAGATATATCTCCATACAACGCCGAGGAATGTCAGGACGATCAGGATCGCAAGAATAATGGAAGCGACAACGATATCAATATTCATCAGGATCGCTGAAGCTTTATTTTCTTTCTTCTCCATAGATTTTCAGACTCCTATCAGGGAAACTGCCCCGGCGGACAGATCCGCCGGGAACAGTTACTTTATGCATTTACTGCAAAATGGATTATTCAGCACCCATAGCCTTTTTAACTGTGTCATAGAGGCCATCGCTCCAGCCAAAGTCAGCACCCATCTCATAGAACGGCTGTGCTTTCTCCTTGAATCCGGCAAGAACTTCCTCGGACGGCTCAACAACAGTTACGCCTTCGTCTTTCATCTTCTGAAGGTACTCAGCGTCAGCAGCCTGCTGTACTTCGTTGTTGTACTCACCAGCTTCTTCTGCTGTCTCAAGTAACCATGTCTGCTGCTCTTCCGGAAGGCTGTTGAACCAGTCAGCGGATACAACCCATGTTGTGAAGTTCTTTACATGTCCGTCAAGGATTAAGTATTTAGCAACCTCGTGAAGCTTTCTGCCGTACAGAGTTGCAAGCGGGTTCTCAGCACCGTCGATGGTCTTTGTCTGAAGAGCCTGATAAACATCTCCAAGTGCCATACCTGTGGATGTTGCGCCAAGTACATCGAAGCCCTTGGACTGGATCTCGTTGGACGGAACACGGATCTTTAATCCCTTTAAGTCATCAACTGTGTTGACCGGAACGTTTGTAAGAGTATGTCTCTCACCGTAGATCCAGTTGGAAGCGATGATCTTTAAGCCTTTTTCCTCAAGCTTGCCACACTGCTCTTTGTACCAGTCGGAATCAACCAATTTCCAAACCTGATCCCAGGAATCAAACAGGAACGGTCCGAATACAATACCGAAATCCGGTACACCGTAGTCAGCATAGAAAGCACCATCTGCAAGTGTGCAGACATTCTCGCCGAGAAGCATGGAGTCGATTAAGGAAGACTTATCACCAAGCTGGGAATCCGGGTAGATCTCGATTGCCATCTTGCCGCCGGATTTTTCTTTGATGATCTCCTGAGCTTTCTCCCAGCCCTGTCCAACCGGCTCGGAAATGGAGTTCTCGAAAGCGACCTGAAGAACTGTCTCAGCATTGGAAGAACCGTTATCTGCTGCTGCAGCTGCTGTAGTATCTGCTGCTGCGGCTGCTGTTGTCTCGGCTGCCTTTGTTGTCTCTGTTGTGGAAGAACTGCTTCCGCAAGCGGTAAGTGTTGTTGCTGCCATAGCACCTGCCATGGTTAATGCCATAACTTTTTTGAGTTTCATAATGTTTCCCTCCGTTTTTGTTTTAAAAACATTTATCCGGTCCTCTGCCCGATCCCCATCAGGCAGAAGACCTCGCACCCCGTTTCCCGGGGAAAGCTTCATGATTTTTGATTATTTGGAAATCTTGGAAAAATCAAATACAACCTTTAACATATTGCCCGGGTTGTGCGCAAAGTCATCGAATGCCTTTGCAGCATCATCAAACGCATATGTATTTGTGATGATCTTGTGGAGCGGTGCCTTGCCTGCGTTCACGATATCGATCAGCTCTAAAAAGTCCTTCTTTAATGCGTTTCTGGAACCGAATACATTTAATTCCTTCTTCTGGATCAGTGTGAAGTTGAAGTCAAGGTTCTTCTTGCCGACTCCGATCAGAACCATGCGGCCACCGAAGCAGCAGGCATCGATACAGTTCTGGAATGTGGACGGAAGACCAACTGCCTCGATCGTTACATCAAAGCCGTTGCCGTTTGTAATCTCAGCAACACCTTTCTCGAAGTTTTCCGGAGAATCATTTAATAAGGTTCCATCAACACCGAAGTCTTTTGCCATCTCAAGCTTACCAGCGGATACATCAGAGATGTATACAGTAGCGCCCTTCGCTTTTGCTGCAATCGCTGCGAGAACACCGATGGTACCGGCGCCGACTACGAGAACTTTGTCTCCTTCTTTTACGTTTGCGCGGCTCACGCCATGGTAGCTGATGCAGAACGGCTCGATTGCTGCAAGAGTCTTTGCATCCATTCCCTTACCGTCATACACACGCTCGATCGGCATTGTGATGTATTCCTGGAAAGCACCGTCTCTCTGACATCCCATTGTCTGGTTGTCCATACATGCGTTTACGATTCCGTGCTCGCAGGAATAGCAATGTCCGCAGTTGAAGTACGGGTTGCAGGTTACGATCATTCCCGGCTTGATGCCATACGCGTTGTTCTCATCTGCCTCGATAACCTCAGCGGAGAACTCGTGGCCCGGGATTCTCGGGTAATCAAAATATGCGAATGTTCCACGGTAGGAACCAAGATCGCTTCCGCAGATTCCACCGTAAAGGATTTTTAATAAAACTTCTCCTTCTTTTCTTACCGGCATCTCTACATCTTTAATAGAAACCTGACCCGGTGCGTCAATATACATTGCTTTCATCGTTGTTTCCTCCTTAATTTTACGATTTTTGCCTTCTATATAATTTTTCAAAATCAAATCTGTTGTATTCTTTGTTGTATACAACAGATTATAATACTTTTTACACCAATGTCAATAAGTGTTAAGAAATTTGCACCACTTTTGACTTTTTCAACAAAACCGAGCTTTTGGGCTTGTGCAAAACGCCAATTGACGTTTTTAGCAAAAACCGTCGACATCTGCTTGAAAACGATTTTGTTTTGTGTTAGTATGAGTCTATATATTTTTTTGAGAAGAAAGAGACTGGAGTCCATTATGCCTAAAATAAACCTGAAAACCCTGGCGTACAATGCGATCCGTTCCAAGATCGTCACTTGTCAATATGCGCCGGGTACTTTTTTGAATGAAGAACAGCTTACCACTGAATTATCTCTGAGCCGTACCCCGGTGCGGGATGCGCTTGGACGTCTCGAACAGGAAGGTCTTCTGGAAATCCGCCCGAAATGCGGAATCCTCGTTCGTCCTCTTACCTTAAATGACATTGATATGATCTTTGAAGTCCGCATGATGTATGAGCCGTATGTCCTGACCCATTACGGAGCAAATCTTTCCGTCTCCGCTTTGAATGAATTCTATGATATTTTCAAGAAATGGGATCCTAACAAAGAAATCTATCGGGACAAGGATTCCTTCTATGACCTCGATTATCGCTTCCATGCGTTGATCATGTCCGCCTGCCCGAATGAATTTATCAACAGAAGCTACGATACGATCCAGACGCAGAATGAGCGTTTTCGATATATGACCGGAAATGTTTCGAATTTCCGTCTGGAGGCAACTTTCAAGGAGCACATGTCGATCGTAGAACCGTGCCTGAAAGGTGACTGGGAAAAAGCAAAAGATCAGCTCATCTACCACCTTGAACAATCAAAAGCTTCCGCGTTCCGTCTCGTTGCTGCTTCCGAGACCAACAATCTCGCACATCGTATGACCCTTTAAACACTCAAAACCACAAAATCCGGGTCTGGTATCTTCTGAGGAACCAGATCCGGATTTTTTTGTTCTTTCAAAATTTGCTGTGATGACAACTGTTTTTATTGTCCGTATGTCGTGTAAACAGTGCAAATTTTCTTCAATATAATTTACTTAATTATAAATAACTAATTTATAATTAAGTAAAACGAAAATGACTTTTTTGTATTTGACGATGAGGATATTATCGGCTATAATTAAGATGTAACCATTCAGTCATTTGCCTGTTTGTACTCTGATCACATGTTCAACAGCCGGAGGTGAAATCATGTTCATTGGAAGAGAAAGAGAGCTGTCCTCTCTTGAAAAACTATATCGATCGGATAAATTTGAATTTGCAGTTGTCTACGGACGACGCCGGGTTGGAAAAACCGCATTGCTCAGCCATTTTATTAAAGATAAAAATTCTATTTATTTTATGGGAATTGAAAGCAACGCAAAGCAGAACCTCGAAAACTTTAGCAGAAGTATTCTGGAATCAGACAGTCGTAATCCTGCTGAATCTGTCTTTCTTACCTTCCAGTCAGCATTAGAGTATGTTTTTAGACGTTCAGAACAGGAACGGATCATCCTTGTTATTGATGAATATCCTTATGTTGCACGATCATCAAAAAGCTTTTCTTCTGTACTCCAGCTGTTAATCGACCAATATAAAGATCGCTCAAAACTCATGCTGATCCTTTGCGGTTCCTCCATGTCTTATATGGAGGATCATGTGCTGGCATATAAAGCCCCCCTGTACGGGCGGCGAACCGCACAGTTTAAGATCTTACCCTTTAACTTTTTTGAAACATGCCACTATTTCAGAAATTTTTCTCCATCTGACTGTGCCCTGATTTACGGGATTGCCGGTGGAACCCCGCAATATCTTCTTCAGATGGATGATTCCATGAGTGTTGATGAAAACATAAAAAATACATTTTTAAATTCATCCTCCGCCCTCTTCGAGGAACCTGAAAATCTTCTCAAACAGGAAGTACGCGAACCATCGCTATATAACGCAATTATCTCAGCGATTGCTTCCGGAGCTTCCAAGCTATCGGAAATCAGCACAAAAGTCGGCGAAAACAGCAGCACCTGTACTGCTTATTTAAAAAATCTGATCTCTCTGGGACTAATTCGCCGCGAAACACCTTACGGGGAAAAGAACTCCAAAAAAACAATTTACACGGTTGAGGACAACATGTTCCGCTTCTGGTACCGGTTTATTCCTGATAATGCCTCCCTGATCGTCCGCGGCGCATCTGATCTGGCCTATCAGAGGATCAGACCTCAGCTTTCCGACTATATGGGAAAAATCTTTGAAGATATCTGCACCCAATATTTATGGCAGCTGCTCTTAAATGGAAAATCTCCTGTTTTCTTCAAGGAGCTTGGGCGTTGGTGGGGAACTGATCCAGCCACACATGCGCAAACAGAAATCGACATCATGGGAGAGCAGGACAAGAATACAGCCTTGTTTTGCGAATGCAAATGGACAAACGATCTCGTTGATTCCGGTGTCCTCGAGCTTCTTGTCCATCGAAGCCAGCTTTTCCACTACAACTCCACACATCTGTTTCTGTTTTCGAAAAACGGTTTTACAAGTGGATGTACGGAAATGGCCGAAAAACTCGGAAACGTGACTCTCGTCTCCTATTCAGATATCTATGGCAGTTGTCAATAGGCGAATCACCCCCCATTTTTATAGAATGTGCCTTTTTTGTAACAGGGAATTTCACAGAATTCCCTGTTACGCAAGAATAAAGGGAGATCCGTTATCCTTCGGATCTCCCTTTGATAATTCCTTATAATCTCGTCCCGATCAGCTCCGTCAGCTCCTCCAGTGTCGCAACCGAATTGATCTCATTTCTTAATGCCGCAGAATTCGGATACCCGGCGGTATACCAGGCGACGTGCTTCCGCATCTCCCGCATTCCCGCGAGCTCGCCTTTAAACTCCATCATCATCTGGCCATGGCGCAGGATCATGGCTTTCAGCTCCTCCACGGAAGGTCTCGGGAGAAGCTCGCCCGTTTCGAGATAGTGGGTGATCTGCTTAAAGATCCACGGATTTCCCTTCGCACCCCGGGCCACCATGATCCCGTCACAGCCCGTCTCCTCCACAAGGCGCTTCGCATCCTGCGGTGTAAAGACATCTCCGTTTCCGATCACCGGGATCTTCACAGCTTTTTTGACCTCGCGGATGATATTCCAGTCAGCTTTTCCAGAGTAATACTGCTCTCTCGTTCTGCCATGGACAGCCACCGCCGCCACACCGGCACTCTCGGCGATCTTTGCGATCTCCACGGCGTTGATGCAGGTATCGTCAAAGCCCTTGCGGAATTTCACAGTCACCGGCTTTTTCACCGCTTTCACGAGTTTCGTAAGGATTTCCTCCACCAGCTTCGGATTTCTCATGAGGGCAGAGCCTTCACCATTCTTAACGATCTTCGGCACCGGGCAGCCCATGTTGATATCAAAAATATCGTATGGACCATCCTCCAGGCTCGCCGCGATATCCGCTACAATATCCGGATCAGAGCCAAAAAGCTGCAGGGACACGGGACGCTCCCGCTCATCCACCTTTAAGAGCTCCTGAGTATTTTTATTCTTGTAGAGGATCGCCTTCGCGCTCACCATCTCCATGCACACCAGACCTGCTCCCTGCTCCCTGCAGAGGATCCGGTACGGCATATCCGTCACGCCCGCCATCGGGGCGAGGATCACATTGTTTTCAAGTTCCACATTTCCGATTTTTAACGTCATTGAATCAAAACTCCCTCTGCGTTTACGTACCGTCCGTCCGGCGCATAAGCGTTGGTTAACATGTCTCCGTCTGGTTTCTGGAAGTAATACCAGCTGCCCTGAGAGTTGACCCATCCGTATGCCATCGTTCCGTCCGTGTTCAGGAAATAATATTTTCCTTCTTTCAAGAGCCAGCCCGTCTGCATAGCTCCTTTGCTGTTTAAATAGTACCAGTTTCCATTGACATTCTGCCAGCCGGTCTGCATGATTCCATACATATCCAGCAGATATGTCTTTCCATCTACATAGCCCCACTGACTCGAGACCGGATTTCCGTCCGGCTTATATAAGGCCCATTTCCCGTCAGCCCGCTGTCTCCAGCTGCCGCCGCGGTAGGTATTGTGGATGTAGATCGTGCTGTTTTCTGTTTTTGCGTACTGCTGTGCCGCCTCGTTTCCCGGGCCTTTCGAGTACACGTAATCTTTCTCACTGTCGAGTCCGCCGCCCGGATTGGAACCGGACGCTCCGGGGCCGACATTGGAAGTCCAGCCGTTGTTGTAGGCCGGGTTGTCTTCCGGCTGCTCCTGATAATATATGATATCGTGATCCTCCATGCCCGGACCAATGTTGAAAGCATAGGCAGTCATCCCTGCTGTTCCGGAGTCTGTAAGACTCAAAAGTACGGCACCGGCAATTCCGGCCGCTGCCGCCATCATCGTTTTCCGCGCTTTCCTCTTATCCTCATTTCCTCCACAGTTTCTCTTTTTGTTTTGTATACTTTTCCAGCCTGTTCTTCTCATACCGCGTCCTCCGATACCGGTGTTATTCTCCCTCTTTTCCCAGCTCGTCCTCAAGCTTATCGCCGCGGAATACCACGCGGTAGAATAACTCCAGGGATTCTAAAAGTTCTTTCTTTTCTCTCTGGTACTGGCGGATCTTAAGGCCGCTGCCGATCTCATCGAAGAGATAATCCTGATCCTCCGCCTCCACGCGGAACTCGAGGTTTCCTTCCGGGGTAAATTCAAGGAAGAGAATGCCGCCTACGTCCTCGGTGAAGAGAACGCACATGATCTGCAGTTCTTTTTTGATGTTTTCCGGGAGAAGTTTGAATTTCTCGTTGAAGTAATATTTCTGCTGGTATGAGTTTGCACCGCAGAGAATGATGTTTTCCTGTTTATTGTTGTTTTCTGCCATGATATATGTTTGCTCCGTTTCCTGTTATATCGTGTGATTTTTCTCTTTATTGATTCGTTATCTAAGTTCTAATGCATATTTAATTCTTTATCCTAGATTATTCACGGATCAGCCGTGAAAGTGGCTGAAAGCCACATAGTTACTGTATTTTAGCTGAATATTGCT
>NZ_WQPW01000043.1:0-529 GCF_018785465.1 Clostridium sp. MCC328 | reverse complement strand
TTGATTTATCAATCTCTCACTAACCGTTTTTTCTTTTAATATATCCTCACATTTTTGAAAACAATCAACTATTGTATTATCTTCAATTATGCATCCATCTGGAAAATGATGTGCCCCCCAACCTAAAATATCCAAGTATGAATCAAACAGCAAATCAATTGTTTTCTGGTCACACTTCATACTTGAATAAGCAATCTCAAGGTATTTTACTGCCGCTTGATATCCCTGCTTATGATTTCTGAACAACTCATAATACCATCTGCATTCTGGCATTTTCTTCTCTTCGCAACGTGGTGTAATCCACATTAGGATATACTCTTTTAATTCGTATGGAATATCTGCATTTCCCCGGTCTTTCAAAGTATCCCATACATCACTATCACAATAATCCGAAAGAAATTGTGTTAATATTTCATCTTGATTTTCGTCTGACATTTCTCTTAGATGACCAACGATTGCTTGCATTTCTTTGTTTGCAAGTTTTTTTAACCCGTTATGATAAATATCCAAATATTTATATAAACTATTA
>NZ_WQPW01000042.1:0-3090 GCF_018785465.1 Clostridium sp. MCC328 | reverse complement strand
ATAATACAATAGTTGATTGTTTTCAAAAATGTGAGGATATATTAAAAGAAAAAACGGTTAGTGAGAGATTGATAAATCAACTGAACTATTATAGAATCCTGTACGAATGCTATAATAGATATGTAGATGATGGAAGAAAAAGAAAATTTGAAGATTATCTAAATGAAGCTAATATACATTTTTTGTATAGCAGAGCATTTTACTATGAGAAATAAACTAAGTCATAGAGGTGAAACTTTCAGTAAGCTGGTGCGTTTATCTGAGAGACGAATTTGAAGTTTATGCTACATAGATTAAAAGTAACGGTGAAGATATAGAATTAATAGGATAGATGGGGAGCGTAGATATGAAAATAGGGAGAAATGATAAGTGTCCATGTGGAAGTGGAAGAAAATATAAGAATTGTTGTTTGAAAAAGAATACTGAAGTTGAAAAAGAGTTAAATAATATGGGAGAACTTGTATTTTCTTTTGATGAAGAGAAGATTGAAAAGGGAATAAAAAGACTAAATGAATTATTAGCGGTAAGTCATATATCAAAAGAACAGAAGAGAGGTATATATATTTATTTGCTTCAGGCATATAAAAATCATGGTGAACATAATAATGTGATATCAACATTTGAAAAGCTAAGGCAATATTTAGATTTTGAAAATGAAACGGAGTTAGAATTAATATTATTTTGTTATATAATATATGCTGCATCATTAAATGAACTGGGATTAGTGGAGGATGCTAAAGAAATTCTTGATGATATATTAACAATAGTAGAAGAGAAGAACGTAAGTGATATTACATATGCAGGAGTTGCGCTTGAATTAAGCAAAGCTGTAATGAGATTAGATCAGGGTACAGAGAAAGCCTTAGAAATATTAAATAAAGCTTTAAAAAAAATACCTAAAAATGATAAAAATATTGGTCAAATTGCGAGAATTAAATCTAATAAGGCATTCATTTTATTAAATAGTAAAGAAAAAGAAGAAAAGGAACAGGGGGTAAAGTTATTAGATGACTGTCTGAAAGTTAAAATACAAGAAGGCGATGTGGAAGGAATTTGCAATATATATTGTCAATTAGGTATGTATTATTGGAGAGAAAAAAAGTATGATTCTGCAATAGCATATACTAGAAAAGATTTAGCATTATCGAGAAAAGCAGGTGATAAACGAGCTATTGTTTCATCACTTAACAATTTGGCGGTTATATATACAGATTTGAATCAATTTAGTAAAGCAAGAGGTGTACTAATAGAGGCAAAAAAGATAAGCGAAACATTAGGTGATATGCAAGCCATAGTAATTGCTTCTAAGAATTTGGAAGTTGTTAATCACAAAGCTAAAATAGCTGGTATGAATGGTGAGAAGATGGGACCAGCAGCGTTATGTAAGTGTGGAAAAGGATTGTCATATAAGGAATGTTGTGGTAAAGCTGATTTTGAGCCGGAAGAGTTAGGGTTCAAAATAGATAATATTTCAGAAGATATTGAAGTAATTCAGCAACAAGTTGCGAAACGGGGAAGAGTAGCATCTCATATTGATTATTTATTAAGAAAAATAAAAGAGAATGATGTAAGGTTAGCGTGGACTAATATAGAAATACATAATGGATGGATAGAAATGAAAGAACTTGTCGATATGGCCAATCTATATTTAGTTTCAGCAGAGAAGTTGGCAAAAGAAGCAAAAGAAGTGGGAAATTATGCAGAAAAACCACTTGCATGTATTATGCTCTCTTGTTGTGCGTTGGAAGCATTTATTAATCAGGCAATTTATTTTATTAGTGTAAGTGAGATTGTTATTCCAGAAAAACACCAAGGAATAAAAGATGATTCTTTCGGATTTCAACGTAATACTGAATTAACATTGAAGTGGAATATTATAGGTGAAATTTTGTGTGAATCAGAATGGAAGCCATGTGCGAAACTATGGAATAATTTTATAAATTTAATATTTATCCGAAATGAATTGGTTCATTTTAAGGTTAGTGAATTTGAACAAGTTGTACCTCGACCAGAACAAGCAGCTGAAGCTTTAAAGAGAATACCTAAAGATGTAGAGTTAAATGATATACCTCATTCATGGCCGTTGAGAATACTTAACCCTTCATTTGCGGAATGGTGTGTAAAAACGGCCAAAGAAATGATAAATTATATAAAGGAAGCATATCAAAAAAATTTATCAAAAGTAGAATATAAGGTGAATGATAAGCGTTGATTTATATAATATGGACACAGAGCCTTTATGGGGATATGCCAGTGAAAATAATGGGTGGAAAATTGTGCTTGACTACATTTCCGCTCATAAATAATATAAATTAACCAGTTCCAGTTGTGCGCCCAGCTAAGGGTGTGTAGTCAAGCCGGTGGAAATCCGGTTTATCCAAGGTTTAGCCAACCAGATAATAGCGAGTCTTGAGATGATGCCGGTAACGGCATCTGACAAGCGTAGACAGCAAGAAAGCAGGGTTGAATAGTGATTGAGCTTCGAAACGTTAACTTCAGTCGGTCGACGTCTTAACTGGTGCGGAAGACAATATCATGTAATGCGATATGGCGAGTGTTATGTGGCACTGCGGAGTCAGAGAACCAATCATGTTTTACATTGTGAATACACATCAACTGGGGAGAACCTGCCATTTCTCGAAGAAGAGTATGAAATTGCAACTGAAAACGGAGGATTTCAAATGAATGGTAGGTGGTCGGACAATCCCATAGTACTGTAGAAATCGGGCAATGCCGATGGAGGGAAGGGGATTGCATAGTAAAGGTCTTACTGAGGGCACATGATCCGTACTCAGGGACGGAGGAAATAATGGAAACGAAATTAGTAAGAATAGCTGAGATATCGGCAAAATCAAAACATCCTATATTTACATCCGTGTACCATTTGATAAATGAAGATATGCTAAAGCAATGCCATAAGGAATTAGATGGGAGCAAAGCAGTCGGAATCGACAAGGTAATCAAAGATGAGTATGGGAAGAACCTTGACAGAAATATCGAGGATTTAGTACTGTTGTGGTCAAGCTTTTTTGTAACACTTGTGGCTAAAAAAATAGTGCTTATCAATTTATGCTGCCGTCCTTGCTTCAT
>NZ_WQPW01000041.1:0-353 GCF_018785465.1 Clostridium sp. MCC328 | reverse complement strand
GAAACGATGATTTATCACTGCGAGGATCACACCTGTAATTATTGGGATGAAGGCGAAAAGCTGCCGGAGCGCTGTCCGCAGTGCGGCCGGAAATTGCTGCGCGCCAACGAGGCCGATATGACCGGAGATGATTGGACGGCTTTAGGCAACACCCTTTGGGATGCAGAGGCATCGGATAAAAAGCGCATGGTGGATTGTTTTCGGAAAGCTGCATATCTCGGCAGCGCATGGGGCGTATGCAATCTGGGCATCTGCATGGAGCAGGGAAACGGCGTGGAGGCGGATCCGGTTCAGGCTTTTTGGCTTTATCAACAGGCGGTGGAAATGGGGAGCCTGAATGCGGTGTGCTGCTT
>NZ_WQPW01000040.1:0-85489 GCF_018785465.1 Clostridium sp. MCC328 | reverse complement strand
CGCGCGAGTGCGCATCTTTGGCACGTTAGTGCCTTTTTATGTAACAGGGAATTCCTCGGAATTTCCTGTTACATAAAAAAGAGACCAGGTACCCTCAAATACCCAGTCTCTCATCAAATCTCTATTTTGCTTAGTAATCAAAGTGCATCATATCCGCTCTGCTGAATCCGGCTCCCCAGTTCCATCCATGTTTTCCAAATGCCTTCACAACATCACTGTCGCGTCCAATGGAATACGGATTCACGCCCGGCTCCCATTTATTTCCGACGAGAACTGTTGTACCGTCTACATCGATCTGCGGGTTTGCGTCAGGATTGATATCAATGGCAGTTCCAGAACTATGGTTGCTTCCAAGTCCGTTGCTTCTCCAGTTGTATCCGCCGACACTCTCGATCGGGAACTGCTCCGGTCCATTATAGATCTCTGTAAAGATCTCCTTTACATCATTCGCGATGGAACTTAACACCTGCACATGCGCTGTTCCGGCAACCTTCTGGCCATTTCTCAGTCTCCATACCGGAATCTCCACACTGACCATCTCAGCGGATGCGGTCGCATCACACGGATTGGCCGCGATTCGGTCAACCTGTTCTCTCACTTTTGCTATTTCATCCGGATTGTAAGCATCCCAATTATAATATTTTGAAGAATAGTGATAAGCTGCCTTATCTATTTCGCTCAAGTAATCAGCTTTCAGATACCAGTCCGGATCATAATTATAGCCATAATTCCAATAACCGGAATTATTCGAATTGCTGTTACTGTTGGAACCACCGCTACTGTTTCCGGAAGTTCCAGAGCTGCTGTTCTTCGTCTCCCCACCGGCTTTCTGCTTTACCTCGCCGCCAACGACCCAGGCACCGATCCTGTTTACCTGATAGCCGTCCGGTGTTGTCGTATTTCTCAGGACATAGCCGTTTTCATCAAAATAGAAGCTCTCTGCCATTCCATCATTGTCCGTATCGATCCATGCCCATCTTCCCTTCGGATAGGAACCGTCATCAAACTGGTACCACATTCCGTTCGCGTCGGATTTCCATGTTCCCGCAAATGAGGCAAATGGCATTGCCATGCAGAATACCGCGGCAGCAACCGCAATCTTCATTCCAAGCTTTCTCATCTTTTGTTTTCCTCCCCTGTGATGCCGTTCTTCCTGTCTTTTTCGCACCACTTTAAAATATACTTTTTCTCCAACTATCCAGTACCTTTATAGTTACAAGCAAAAATCCATTCCGGATCAGCTGCGCCGATGGGATTTTTGCCTTCCAGCTTATGTTCTCTTGCGGTCAGCACAGCAAGTGCGCAGACCTACTGAACAGTTATCTTTTTCTTTTCCATTCGTTTTTTATACGAATCGGTATTTTCGTCGGACTTGCTGAGCGTTTTTTACTTTGCCGTCTCTTCCTGGCTCTTATAAACAGCAATCGCGTCACTTATATTGGACGCTGCTCCGCTTCTCACGATATCCGCCAGCGCCTGCAGCTTCTCAGAAGTCATATAGCCTTTTCCTATATATACCTCGTAGTTATCCGTAATAAACAGCGATTTCTCCTTCGCCGCTGTACGCGTACTGCGGAGTTTTTCCGACAAAGAAGCAAGATCATCCTCCATCCGGCCGATCTCTTCTTTATTGTTTGCCGTGATCTCGTCGGAGATGATCGTCCGCGTCACGGTATCGAAGGTCGTCAGCGCTTCTTTCTTTTTCCGGTTGATCTCAGCCACATCCTGATCGAGCTGGGCAATCTCGTCATCGAATTTCTGGAGATTGTAGATCGTCTCGTTCTTGTCCCGGCGGATCGTCTTCGCGATCACTTTCATCTCTTTTTTATTTGCACGGATCTTCGCACGGATGCCAAGTCCCTCTTTCAACACGTCCATGTAGCGCACCTTGGTCATATTTCCCACCGTCACATAGATTCCGCCGAAAATGAGGATCGCTGCCACATAAATTCCAACGAGATACATGGTCCGTCTCTCCGGGATCAGAAAATACACGCCGCAGGGAATCGCGAGAAAACAGATCAGGATCGTCACAAGAAGCGTCAGGAAATCCTTAAATGTCCTCGTAAAGTAGAGTGCGTAGTAATAATTTCCCCGGCAGAAACCCGGAACATGGTTTGCCTTAAATAAGGTCTTAATCTGATCCGCCAGTTCTTTATTTTCCCGCACAAGTCCCCAGGTGTCCTCCTCGATCCGTTCCTTGACGCCCTGGTTTTTTGCTTTTTCACGCTTCGCTTTTACTTTTTTAAGCCGCTCCTGGGCCTTTCCGAGTTCCGCGTCATAGCTTTTTGTGATCTCTTCTTTCCGCTGCTTCACCGTCTGACTGATGGTTTCTGTAACAGAACGCTGTTTTCCCTTAAGGGAACTCTCTAATTTTTTCTCATCCGCTTCGAGCTGCTCTACTTCTGTATTCAGAGCTTCCAGTTCCTGTACTGCCTGTCCTGCGCTGGCAAAAAAAGCAGCATAATCTGTAATTGGCTGTCCCATCTTTTGTCCTCCTGGCTCTGGTTCAAGTATGTCATCAAAATGTCCATATAGATATAGATTACTACAATTTTTCTGACGATACAAGGCATTTTGGGCAAAATGTTGTGCCTTTACTTTCTGGAAAAAATCCGTTATACTGTTTTTCAAATCATGATCGTGAAAGCAATCGAATGGAGGACGTTTTTATGTTCCGGATCTGGGGAAAAATATGGAAAGATAACCATCTTGTGCGAGATATGGTTTCCTGCAATAACGACTATTCCATGTCAAGAACTGCCATGGTATTTCAGGCACTGGATGAGATCTGCCATGAATTTGACTTAAGCCAGCCAATCTGGCTCGACTCGAATATCCGCGACTTTCAGCTGCATGATAAGACGCGGTTTACGAAGGACAGTTTTATTGAATCGATCGATTTTGATTATCTGGAATTTCAGGTGATCGAGGAGTAAGCTCCGGTTCATGCACCGTGCAGGCAGGAACCGGAACGGAAGCAGGATAACCTTCCGGGAAATATGGTAATCACCTGATGGATCTCCGCAGGCAGTGTCTTGCCGACGGAGAACAATCAAATTCAAGTCGAACGTCCGTGAGACTTGGCGCGTGATTCTGGTCAGCGCAAGCTGACATATTCTTTACAGAATCACTGCGCATCCTCGCGGAGCGTTTATCTCAGTTGGAGATTGGACTCCCACTGAGACTAATTTGTTATGACTCACCACCTGAAATGGTGGGAGTCTTCTCGACTGAGATAAAAATCAGCCCAACATCCTATCGTGTATTTCCTGTCTGGAGAACACCTGGATATCGGGCTGATTTTTATTTTCATCTCTATCTACGGCTGACTTTTTGCGAATGTTTTTTCTCTTTCTGCCATCTGCATACTTCGCCTCACAAGCCGCATAAAATATTCGTCCTTATAACTTATAATCTCTTGAGAAGCGCCTCTCTTGCCTCCTCATAGCCCGGTTTTCCAAGCAGGGCGAACATGTTCTTCTTGTAGCTCTCAACACCCGGCTGGTTAAACGGGTTGACACCAAGGATGTAGCCGCTGACACCGCAGGCAAACTCGAAGAAGTAGAACAGCTGGCCAAGGCTGTAAGCATCCTGCGCCGGGATCTTCACCATAAGATTCGGCACGCTGCCGTCTGTGTGCGCGAGGATCGTTCCGTTCATGGCGCTCTTGTTTACAAAATCAACCGTCTTTCCTGCCAGATAGTTCATACCATCTGTGTCGACATCCTCTTTCTGAAGGACGATCTCCGCCGGAGATTCTTCCACGTTCAGAACGGTCTCGAACATGATACGTGCGCCGTCCTGGATAAACTGCCCCATGGAGTGAAGGTCTGTTGTGAGATCAACGGCTGCCGGGAAAATACCTCTCTGGTCTTTTCCTTCGCTCTCACCGAAGAGCTGTTTCCACCACTCAGATACATAATGAAGGCTCGGCTCGTAGTTTGCTACGATCTCCACCTGTTTTCCTTTTCTTAACAGGATGTTGCGGACCGCGGCATATAAAAGTGCCGGGTTCTTCTCATACTCTGTCTCAAGAGCGACCTTTCTTGCGTCCGCTGCACCTGTCATCAGGGCGTCGATATCTGCTCCGCTGACTGCGATCGGTAAAAGACCTACGGCTGTGAGCACGGAAAAACGTCCTCCAACGTCATCCGGAACAACGAAGCTCTCGTATCCCTCTTCGTTTGCCAGATTCTTTAAAGCTCCCTTTGCCTTGTCTGTGGTCGCATAAATTCTCTTGTTGGCCTCTTCCTTGCCATACTTGCCGATCAGCATTTCCTTGAATACGCGGAAAGCGATCGCCGGCTCTGTGGTTGTGCCGGACTTAGATATAATATTAATGGAGAAATCTTTTCCTTCCAGTACATCCTGAAGATCATGGATATATTTGCTGCTGATGCTGTTTCCTACGAAATAGATCTCAGGAGTTTTTCTCTTTCCCTTCGGCAGCACATTGTAGAAGCTGTGGGATAAAAACTCGATCGCAGCGCGGGCTCCGAGGTAAGATCCGCCGATACCGATCACGAGAAGCACATCGGAATCTCCCTGAATCTTTTCTGCCGCTTTCTTGATCCTTGCAAACTCTTCTTTATCATAATCAACCGGGAGGTCGATCCATCCAAGATAGTCATTGCCTGCACCGGATTTTGCTGTCAGGACATCTTTCGCGCCCATAACGGTGCTCTTCATGTTTTTCATTTCCTCTTCGCTGATAAATCCGGCTGTCTTGGAATAATCAAATACGATTTCTTTACCCATAACCCTGTCTCCTTTTCTTGTGTGAGATTCACAATCTCCGTTCGTTATTATACCACTTCGTGAAACCCTTGACAATGGACGGAAGCAATTTTATCGGCACTACATCTTCACTCATCATCCGCTTTCCTCCCCCAGGTTTTAAGCACTGCGCCGTGCTCCTGATTTTTCGATTTGTTTGCCGTTCTGTTTCACCGTCTGCCTTGTATTGTTAAAATATGGACTACCTTGCTGATTTTATACCCCGCCACTCTGCAATGTATTAAACAGCGTCTTCAGCATGTCCAGCTCCGCCGGCGGGATTGAATTCCGTATCAGATCCAGCCTGTCCGAATCTTTCAGCATCTCCTCCGGTTGCTCCCTGCTCGCGGCGATCTGCTTCAGGCTCTCGCTCAGATGATTGATACTCTGGGCAAGCTCCGTCTCACTTGTCGGTACTTTTCCGCCTGTTCCTGAATTTTCCTGTCCAATATCCCGGACATTTTGAACTGTGCCTCTATTATAATCGGCCTTTCCCGCCGTTTTTTTTGATGAACTGCCTGCGCTGTTCCCATTTACGGCCTGGTCGTCCTCATTTTCCTGGAACGCGGGTCCTTTTCCGTCCAGACGTGACGTTCTCCCGGTGTCCCTGGTCCTGGCGAGACTCCCTTTTTCCACCTGGTCCGTTTCCCCGTTCCCGTTAGCAGCCTGTGCGTCCTTCTTTTTTCCAAGGACAGAAAAGCGGCTGTTGAGCTTTTCTTTTCTCGCATTCTCCTGGTTTCTTCCATATCCAATGCCGCTGGTGCCTGAAAAATCTACGATATCGGAAGAGCCCACCGCCTTTTTCCGCTCCTGCCCGGCGTAGGCGCTGTTATCCACACTTTTATAAAAATGCGGAGAGTTTTCCACATAATCAACTAAATGATCCGCAAGCTGTTTCCGTTTTGTCCCGGCACCGATCCCGTTGTCCACAAATGCGAGGAACAATCCGCCAAAAACGCCCGCTGCCCCGTAGAGCACAATATAATAGTTGTCACACCGATACCAGTAAGCACCGAACGCCGCCGCTCCGCCTGCCATAAAGCAGAGGATCATCGCCTGCACCGACAAATTGTCCCACCCGTCAAGGCTCATGTGCATGAAACGGAATCCGTAGAGCTGTTTTTCTATGTACGCGTTCACATTTCGGATCCCGTGGTTAATAAGGAACACATTTTCCATGCGCTGTTTCAGCGCCTTTAAATTTTTATCCTTCGTGAGAGCCATGTTTCCGGTTTCTTTGATCAATCTTTTGTAGAGGCTGCCTGTTACGAGTGTGCTGAATGTCCCGAGCGCACAGATCGCTGCCAGGACATAGAGCATTCTCCCTGTCTGTAAAAATTCCAGCATAATCAGTTCCCCTTTCTTCGTCCAGATCAATTCCAGATGATGCCACTAATTATACCGGGCTAGAATGTTTTTGAGAAGGTTGAGAACGGAAGAATCGTTCGTCAAATGGGGACAGGAATCGCGTTTTAAGGTGATAGTGGAGGTAAAATATTCTCGTAGAAAGTAGTTCTCGCAGCTTTCTTGCTCCAGAAAACTTTTTGAGTCTTCTCTTTTTAGATTCTCTTTACAAGTGCAAGCATCAGGTTCACGGAATGCTCAACAGCCTTTTCCTCAAACTCGCCGTAATCCATATGGGCGCTGTCATCTGCCTTGTCGGAGATTGCACGGACGATCAGGTATGGAACCTTGTTTAAGTATGCGGCCTGAGCGACTGCTGCGCCTTCCATCTCTGTGCAGTACGCGTCGAAGGTGTCATGGATCCAGTTCTTTTTCTCCTTGCTGTCGATAAACTGGTCACCGCTGGCAACGCGTCCCTTGAAAGTGCTGATATCCGGGTTTGCCTCTCTGCATGCCTCTTCCGCGAGAGCTAAAAGTCGCTCATCCGCCGGGAATTCCTTCACGCCAAGCTGGGGAATCTCACCTGCCGGATATCCGAATCCGCCTGCGTCCACATCGTGCTGTACTGCAACAGTAGAGAGAACGAGGTCACCGATATTGATCTCATTTCTTAAGGAACCTGCGATTCCTGTATTTACGATTCCATCCACCTGATAAAGATCCACAAGGATCTGGCTGCAGATACCGGCGTTTACCTTACCGATACCGGAACGAACGATGACAACGTCCTTTCCCTCCAGTTTTCCCTTGCAGAAATTCATTCCTGCCACTGTCTTCATCTCTGTTTCTGTCATTTTCGCGCGAAGCTTCTCGACTTCCACTTCCATTGCTCCGATAATACCAAGCATTTGAATTCCTCCGTGTTGTATCATATGATTTTAGTCTGATCTCGAAAGCAGCAGTTCATCTGCTGCTCTTAAACATAGATTCTGTCTGAGTTTTAGACGCGTTCTTACAGTCTTTATCGTTCTCATTATACGGGATACAGAGCGGAAGGTCAAATAAAATCCTTAGCTCATCCGCCGATAAAATCCTCAACTCATCCGTCGATCTCCAGAATGACCAAGTCACTAAGTTCGCTCGCTCTTCTACTCACCTCGAACTAAGCTGACCCGTTTTTTATAATTCCGATATTTGCTTCGTCTGTAACCTGTAAACTTATTTTTTCCGTCTGGAAATCTTGCTTTATCGCCTATCCTCAGCTCTTTCCGCGCTTCTCTTGACAATGATTCTCTGCTGTGAGTATAATAAGGATACTTTCAAACTGGCCGCAAGGTCATATTTTTTACAAACGGAGGTTTTTATATGGTATACAAGACACAGGGCACCTGCTCCAGAGAAATCCATTTTGATGTAGAGAACAACAAACTCAAAAATGTAAGCTTCGTTGGCGGCTGCAATGGAAACTTAAAAGGTATCGGCCTTCTCGTTGAAGGCATGGATATCGACGATGTCATCAAGAGAGTCGAAGGCGTAAGCTGCAACGGCCGCCCAACTTCATGTCCAGACCAGCTTGCAAGAGCTTTAAAGCAGTATAAGGAGCAGCAGGCTTAAACATCAAAAGTGAGTCATTTCCAGACGTAAAAATAGCCCCGCAAGAGGTTTGTTGTGCGCGGGGCTATTTCTTTTATTCAGTTCATAAATTGTCGAATCATTATTTTCACCGGCCTCGACCGGTTTTATCTACGGTGTCTTCCCATCAACCATCTCCCTTTATCAGTTTGTGTCTATATTATCCGGCCGGAATAATATACTAAAGTATTAAAGGTTAAACTTCATGGTCGGTGAGAAGGACACCGTTTGTCTGGGTAACTTTAGCTTCCGCCTCGTCTCCCCACTCAACAAGATGCATTGCACGAGCACGATAATAACGATTAAGTTCACACCCTGTCACTGTAAATCCCACATGATAAGAGGTTAACTCAGGATCTTCAGCTTTACTTTTTTCAAAATCCCAGTGGTCAACTTGCACCCAATTTTCCTTTTTTTCATCCCAAACTTCTAAAAAAACAGTCTGATATATGCTATCTACAATTTTATGCGCATATGTATCTACTGAAATATGCAATGTTCCGTCTTCTTGATTAGTTATTTCAATTAAACCAGCTGACAACATAATGCCACGCATACTATTATTGGTACTATCACTCGACGTTTTTTCGTTATCCGTTAACAATACACTTTCTCTCAAATCATCATCTACGCTGTTTTCTGATATTGCAGGCATTGCGTATGCCATATTTGTCATCATAAGCATACAAATTAAAATACTGCAAAGTGTTCTTTTTAAAGCTTTCATAAATCCATCTCTCCTTTATTTGTTTTATATATATAAACGTAAATTAAAGAGAAATGTGACCACTTTTTAATAAAAATATAAATATTCTAGAATTTCTTTAAATTCAGTTTCAGATATGCAGCCATGAATATAATAGTAATTATTATTAAAAGTAATCATCGCCTCACATTCCTGTTCCCCATTTTCTAAATTATTTACCGAATATTCTATTTTCCTATTCATCCATTTATTTGTAACCTCTTGAGACACTAGCCTGTCAGATCCTGCCCCCGTCGATGAATTTGTTTCCTTTTTTCGTTGAACAAGGTAAATTACATTATCTCGATATAAAAACTGAATATCAATTCCATCCTTGTATGTTTCAAATGAATCATACATCATTTCCTCTGGACAATAACCAAATTTCAAAAAAGGGATATCCAATTGTTTTTTTGCCGCATCATATACTTTTTCTAATTGCGATTCATTGAAATTATTCTTGTCATTATCCAAGAAAATTTTTGTAGGCTTACCCGTTTGTCTAAAGAAATAACTCTTCTTCCCAATCGCCGTCCCCCCAAGCATCCCTGCAATCACTGCCACCAACGCTGCAGTAGCAAGGACCTTCTTCTTTCCGAATCGTATCACTTTCTTCTCATTCTTCTTTTTCTCTTCCGCATCAGAGATTACTGTTACCGTCTTCTTTGGAAGCTCTTCTGCAATTTGAATGTTGGCTGATTCGTTCTGTGGAACCAGAGTCGGTGTCTGGGAGGCGGTTTCCTTTTCAAGTTCGGCTTTTCGTGCCAGGAAACGTTTCATGAGTCGATCTTCGGCACCAGTGAAGTTTACATCTTTGAAAGTCTCGTTTGCCTGATCCAGCTGTTTTAACAGCTGATCATCCGAATAGCCAAACGCTTCCCGAAGACATTCGCTTATTTTCTGATCCTCACGATTCTCCGTGTCTGCCATGATTCAGCACCTCGCTTCTTCCTTTGTATCTATTAGGGGTTGACATTTCTCTTTCAGCCGTTACTATTAAATAGTCAGCAGCTGTGAAATTCTTGCTCCATGGAGGCAATTTTTATGAAAACCATTCTTCTCACCGGCGGTGGTACAGCCGGTCACGTTACTCCGAACCTTGCCCTGATTCCGTCTCTCAAGGCAGCCGGATATGATATCCGATACATTGGTTCCTACAATGGTATGGAACGCAAACTGATTGAAAACGCAGGTATTCCTTACGACGGAATCTCTTCCGGAAAACTGCGCCGATATTTCGATTTAAAGAACTTTACCGACCCGTTCCGCGTATTAAAAGGTTACGCAGAGGCCTTAAAGTTGATGAA
The DNA here is from genome assembly GCF_018785465.1 of Clostridium sp. MCC328. Lineage (NCBI taxonomy): Bacteria > Bacillati > Bacillota > Clostridia > Eubacteriales > Clostridiaceae > Clostridium > Clostridium sp. MCC328. Next base: position 75,682 of record NZ_WQPW01000040.1, on the reverse strand, counting down.
AAAATACAAACCGGATGTTCTCTTCTCTAAGGGCGGCTTTGTTGCGGTTCCTGTTGTCCTCGCTGCAAAGCATTACCACATTCCGACGATCATCCACGAGTCCGATATGACTCCAGGTCTGGCAAATAAACTCTGCATTCCGTCTGCAAAATGGGTATGCTGCAACTTCCCGGAGACCTTAAAGTATCTTCCGGAAGGAAAGGCAGTCCTCACAGGATCCCCGATCCGTGCAGAACTCCTTCAAGGTGACCGTCTTGCCGGTCTGCAGTACACAAACCTCTCTGCGGCAAAACCGATTATTCTTGTAATCGGTGGAAGTCTGGGCTCCGTAAAAGTAAACGGCGCGGTCCGCAGTATTCTTCCAAAGCTCTTAGAACAATTCCAGGTGATCCATATCTGTGGAAAAGGGAACCTGGATGAGTCCCTGATTGGAACTCCCGGTTACGTTCAGTATGAATATGTTGACAGTCCGCTGAAGCACTTATTTGCGGCAGCTGATCTGATTGTCTCCAGGGCAGGTGCAAATTCCATCTGTGAAATTCTTGCACTCAGGAAGCCGAATGTCCTGATTCCGCTCTCCGCAGCGGCCAGCCGTGGAGATCAGATCCTGAATGCCAATTCTTTTGCAAAACAGGGGTATTCCACGGTTCTGGAAGAGGAGAAAGTGACTGACGCCACTCTTTTTGACGCGATTCACGATACCTACGAGAACCGCCGGACATTCATTGATAGTATGGAAAAGAGCCATTTAAATAATGCAATTGATACGATCATGAAATTGATCAACGATTGTGCTGATCACAAATGACCGCGGTTCATACGACTTTTCAGGTTTTCTCTTAAGTATTTTCTTGCTCTTGAAATTCGCGAACGACACATGTCGTTCGTGATTTCAAGACGCTCACAAATTTCTTCAGTCGTAAATCCCTGGATGAAATACATCACCGTGACATCCTTCCACGATTCCCTTAAACCATCCAGGACCTCGAAGATCTGACCGCAGCTTTCTCTGCTAATTACGGATTGCAGCGGATCGTATGTGGAAAGATCTGCGACATACTCCAGTTCACTCACATCTTCGTCCTCATTCGGCTTGATGCTTCGCTTCTCTTTTCTAAAATAGTCGATACATTTATTCTCGACAATACGCGCCAGCATCACTTTTATAGCTTTTTCACTCTCTAGCTTCCCGCCATAATCCGCCCGGTAGAACGACCAGAATGCTTCCATGACAATGTCTTCCACATCATCATATGGCACTCCGATCGCATAAGCCAGCTTCATATACATTTGAGCATATTTCGTAATCAGTACTTGCAGCAGTTCATCTTTGTCCTGCGGCATAAATTCTCCTTTAAAAATCTCTCTGATTACAGTGCATCTTTAATCTTTTCTGCTGTCTCAGCAAGAACCTCCGGATCTTCTTTTCCCGGTTCCCATCCAGCGATCACCGGACCGCCCTCATAGCGCGGGATCACATGTACATGGAAATGGAATACCGTCTGTCCTGCTGCTTCACCGTTATTCTGTACCAGGTTGAAGCCTGCGCAGCCCAGGGATTTCTTCATTGCGGTTCCGAGTTTTGCTCCTAACGGAAGTACTTTTGCAGCAATCTTCGGATCCAGCTCGGTAACGTCCTTAAAGTGTTCTTTCGGAAGGATCAGGGCGTGACCTTTCGCAGCCGGACCAAGGTCCAGAATTACACGGAAATCTTCATCCTCATATACAGTTGAGGAAGGAATCTCACCATTCGCGATCTTACAGAAAATACAGTTACAGTCTTTCATCTTTTGATACCTCCGTCCGCCCACCAGTCTCTGGCAGGCCTATGATATAAAATTATAGCAAGCACAAAGCCTATTACAAGGCCAGACAGGTGTGCGATATTGTCCACACCGGTGCTTGTATATCCTAAATACAGGGAGAAAAAGATCATGATCACAAGTTGTCTTGTATTCAGATCTTCCAACTGCCCTCTGTTGGCCGTGACCACATAAAGCAGGCCGCCGACCACTCCAAAAATTGCGCCGGATGCCCCGGCTGATACTGTCATTGTATCAGCTGTGTGCGCCATCATAGACACCCAGTTCGAGCCAATTCCGCAGAGCAGGTAAAATATCAGGTACTTCACATGTCCCAGTGCCCGTTCCAGGTTGTCCCCGATCACAAACAGGACCAGCATATTGTTCATAATATGCCGGATTCCAAAATGCATAAACATCGCTGTCAAAAGCCGGTAATACTCACCGTCCTCCAGGACTGCAGGTGCAAACATCGCGCCCTTTGTATACATGAAATACGCGTCCTCCGAGGAACCGGTGATCTCCAGATACAGGAAAAACAGCACATTCAGAGCAATCAGAAGTCCATTTACATAAGCCTTCTTTCCATATCGGCTTCCCATGGGTCTCATCCTTTCTACTCTGTTATTTCATGACCCCAAGTCCTTTTGCGATGATCGTGATAAAGTCCTGGACATTCGTCACGATAGTCGTTGCAGAGAGGCTTCCGCGGTCCATCAGCTTGTTTACCACAAACTCGTCCGCATCAACAGTATAGAGATATACCGGGCGGATCGTTCCGTCCTTCATAACGCGGAATGACGGAGTCATATTGCCCGTGGCAATCGTGTGAAGCATTGTAGCTAAGCAGATCACACAGGTGGCATCCCGCACCATATCGCGCATGGCGCTCTGTCCTTTATACGCATCTCCGATGACTTCCGGCATTGGACCGTCATCGCGGATCGAACCGGTCAGAACAAACGGAACATGATTCTTCACGCATCCATAGATAATACCATTGTCAATGTGATTATCCTCGATAAATTTCGGAATGGAACCGCTTCTGCGGACCTTATTTAGTACATCCAGGTGGTTGTAATGGCCATTCGGCTGGGATACCTGCGTGTAGATATCCTGTCCTAGTGCCGTATGCAGCAGCGCGCCCTCCAGGTCGTGGGTCGCGAGCGCGTTTCCTGCCATCAGACCGTGGGCATATCCGTTATCGATCAGGGACTGCATTGCGTTTCTCGCGTCATAGTCGAAGGAAAACGCCGGTCCCATGACCCAGACGATCTTCCCATGTTCTTTTTCATAGCGAAGAAGGTCCATCAGGCGGTCATAGTCTCTCGCATAGGAGGTCTCCCTGCTTCGTCCCTGGCGGAACACAAATTTATCCGCAAGCGCGTCCGCTTCTGTCTGGAATCCTGTACTGTGGACATAAATTCCCTCCTCGCAGGCTTCGCTCCGTCCAAGAATAACCTTGTCACCTTTTTTGAGATTCCTGTTTTCGACTACCTCCAAATGTCCATCCGGGCAGATCACAACGCTGGAATCCATGCGGCCCTCTTCCGCTAACACCCACTTGCCCTGGATCTTAAAATATTCCGGGAACATAGATGTGCTGTGAAAGTATTCTGGGGCAACCCCATCGATCTCCACGATTTCCCATTTCGCGTCAGGGGCCTTGATAAACTGTTCCTTTGAAAAATCGGGCTGATGATATTCTGGCATCTGAAAAGCCATAATACCCCTCCTTTCATCATTGATGGATATATCATAGACCAAATGTCCGAAAAACACCACCCCTGTTTTGTATTTTTACTTTCTCTTTAACGGAACTTTTACCCAGGAGATCCTACAAAAAACGGTATCTCTGATCCGCAAAAGAGAGCATTTCCCCTGGTTCTATATGAATACTCTCATTTGTCTCCAGGAACCGCCCATTTACACTGGTTCCATTCGTTGAATTGAGATCCGTGATCATATATCCGTCCTTATCTTCTTCAATTTTCGCGTGGATCCGGCTGATCTGAGGCAGATTCAGGCAGAAATCCGATATTTCCCGGTTCTTTCCAATAATAAACGGGAAATATCGGACCAGGACGTCCTCGCCCCCATTTTCCGGGACGAGACGTCTCGTCGCCGGGTATATCTGTCTTCCCGTAAGAAGCACTGTCTGCATTTCATCAGATTCTCTTTGTCTTACATCAGTTCTTAAGTCATTAGGATCAGTATAAATGCCATTCTCATTATTTTCTGCATCTCCCCACACTTCCGCCATATCTCTCCGGTATTCAATTTTGTCCGGCATTCCTCCGCGCTCCCTGTCCTCTTCTTCCCGGAACTCAACTTCCCAGTCCTCTTCTGTTTCCCCGGTCTCTTCTTCATCTTTTTTCACACGAAAGAATATCACGCCGGCCATCAGCACACCTTCCGCCGCAAGGATTCCCCATTTCCATTCCAGAATCCGATCGATTCCGACGATAAAGTAAACTGCCACCGGAACAGCTGCCATCAAAACCGCAAACAGCACTGAAAACAAGTTTTTCCCGTGCTTCAGCCCTTTCTCCTCTGCCAGTTCTTCTGTCTCGCCTGAAAGATCCGTTTTCTTGATCTCAGAATATCTGTACTTTCCTTCTGATCCATTTTGCTTTTCTCCCTGATGTCGCGGCAGCTCTCCTGCTGCCCCTGTCCCATATTCCCTGACCATTTTTCTCTCTGCTTCATATAACTTTTCCTTTCCAGTGTTTTCCCCGAAAATATCTTCTTTCCCGTCTCTTTCTCCCGCCCGCAGACATTTTTCCAGATCCCGGATCCCCAGATTTTCCTTTTCTCCTGCCCGAAACAGAGCGAATGCCAGAACTACCGCGTCTCCGTCTGTGTGATCCACATGGTCCAGAATATACCGTGCCAGTTTCCGGAAACTCTCCTCAAACTGACTGCCACTCCCTGGAAGAAGGCAGAAATTCGCTTTCAGGTCATCCGGATCCACATAGATCATATCCGGTTCCAGACAAAGCTGGTCTCCGTCCATCAGGAACCTTTCCAATGCCGTCATGGTGACGACCAGATCACTGGTGATCTGCCGGATCTCCTTTGCCTTAAATGACCGGTATTCCATCATTCTGGCTAGCGACTGTCTCGACGTGATATTAAAATACAGGAATGTCTCCCCATCGATCCTTTTTTCCTGAAACGGCAGAAGTCCGTTGATCCTGTTTTCCGACAGCATCCGCAGCGCATAGGATCCCCCGATCTCTTTTTCCGGGTGCAGTACCATGTAATTTCGGTTCATTTCTCGTTTAAATTCTGTTTTCATCAGTCATCGATCCTGTCTTTTATTTTCTTCAAGGCGTCCTGCTGCCGCAGAAAAGTCTCCGGGTGGATATCCGCCCGCTCTATATGAAGACTCCAGTCCCCCGCCGCCGCGTCACCTTCTGCCGTCAGCGCTCCCAGATTCAGATGGAGCTCATATGCTCCCAGATAAAGCCTTGGGTTCCCCATCTGGCTTCCCTCCTGCTCAAAAGAATCTATCGTTTTTTTCTCATTGACGTTATTTCTGGCCCGCTCCAGTGTTTCCTCCAGGATCATACTGCCAGTCACCGTATCATGGACCGTATAGGCATATCGGATAAATGCCGCCAGGGATAGTAAGACCACCGAAAGAATTATGGATGCCTCTACCGTTATGCTGGCGCTGTAATATTTCTTTATGCAAGTCGTCTTTCTCATATCATCCTCATAAGCACCATCCACAGTGACGCAGGTAAAAGAAACGGCAAAAACGGCAGCCGCAGTTTTCGGATATTTTCCCTTCCAGTTCCGATCTGTGCGCCGACCATTATCGCAAGCCCAAATATTCCGCAGAAAATCTGCCCGGAGATCAATAACATCACACACTCCTGCCACCCAAGGAAAAATCCGGATACAATAAAAAACCACCCGTCGCCCTCACCCAGGAGCCCCCTTGTCAACATTCCAATCAGCAAAAGCATAATTCCAGGAATCATCGCCAGAACGATCTCCCCCGGAAGCCGTTCCTTCCATATGCAGGTTATGATCCCTACTGCCGCTCCGCCCGCCAGTACCTCCAGGCTGATGCTTCTCGTTCTGAGATCCTGCCAGGCTGCGGTTCCTAAAAAAACAAAAAACAGATTCATTCTGTCTCCCCCTTTTTCCTCACACAGTATGAGCACAATCCCAGATGTTCCGCCTCATCCTTCGGTACTTCCCGCACATAGGATATCATAGACCTGCAATTTTTATTGCAGTGATAGTGCTCGCCTGCCGTCGTGATATAGACGGTCTCCGATCCATCTCCCTTTTTCCCGCAGACGGCACAGGGCGTTCGCTTTTCTCCGGGAACCTTGCCGTTTTCTGCCTCAGATCTTGTGACAGTCATGTACTCATTCGAAATATAATGGCAGTCCCGGAACAGGTGATATCTCCCTATTCCGGCCCCTACATAGACCATCTCCGTCTGCTCATCCCCATCACCATCTTGAGAAGTCCCGTCTCCCTTTAATTTCCCGGGAATTCCGATCCAGGACCTCCGTTTCACAGCCACAGTCTCCGTCTGTTTTCCCAGAACTGTCTCAAAAAATGGAATCTCCTCCTGATACTCCGCCGCAAACTCGATCTCACCGTTCTCTCCGTATACATCTGCCTTTTTCACCGTCACATGATCCGCGTACTGCCCGACTTTTCCCCGGATCCAAAGAGCTGCCGCAGCGTCCGTACAGAATGCCGGCAACTCACTGTCTCCGGTTTCCACCGACTCCGCCAAAATCCCATATTGACTGATCTCCTCGCCAATCCGCTCCATGGCAGTCTGAACCTTTCTCTGCCTGTCAAGCCAGATAACTGGTTGGAGAAGTGCCAGAAAGAAAAACAGGGCGAGTGGAAGGACAAGCGCAGCTTCCACTGTCATGGAGGCCGGGAGTGAGGAGGTGCATGGATGCGCTCTCCTTGCCAGCAGGGGATCATGTACTTGGAGAGACATATTTTTCCTATAAGAATGGCATTGCTTATTCATTTCATCAAAACTGGCAAAGAAGAGCACAGCCATACACCTCCTTTATCTAAATTAAATGTAACTACTCAGTACCTTCATAGTTACAATCAGGAATCTATTCCAGATCGGCTGCGCCGATGGGATTTTTGTCTTCCAGATTATGTTTTCTTACAGTCAGATGATGGGGGCTGTTTCCACAGCATTAATACGATCCCGCCACATACACAGTTCCCTTATATTCCTCTTTCTGAAAAAACATATGCTTCTGCAAAACCTCCGCCTCGATCTCAATCTGGTATGCGCAGTTCGCCACTGAGAAATCCGCCTGTTCCGTCCGGATATTCCACTGGATCAGATCCATCATCCGGAAATTTCTTGTTTTCCGATCCATGAGAAAGATCAAGCAGCTTAAATACTCCGTATATGTTCTTCCATCCCCGGAGCATTCCCCTGTCTCCTTCAAAAACGACTGATCCAACAGCCCGGAAAGACAGGTCTTCCAGGTTCCTTCTGTCTTCCAGAACGGTATCTTTCCGCCCGCCAACAGCATTTTTACATCCAGCACTGCCTCCCCGAACGCCCACAGCGTTAGGATAAAAAAAGACAACGCCATCTGCGCTGGTACGATTCCCACCGACACTGCTGCCGCCAGGGCATCCGCCTCCGCCTTTTTATCCGGAGAATTCAGCAAAAACAGTAAGTTCATTGCTCCTCTGAGTGTAAGTACCTGGTTCACAGCATCCTTTAAGTTTTCCCGGTCCGATTTTTTCCCTGCAAGAAGATATTCCATCTCATATCGCAATGCCGATGGTTCTGATTCATTTTCTTTTAAGAATGAAGCGAAATACAGCGGAACATATGCATTTACAGCCATCTGTCTCGATGCCGCCTCCAAAAGCCCGGTTCCCTCTGTATCTGAGCTTTCCGTATCATTCTGATATTTCGACGCGGACGGAATTCCTTTTAAGGAAACAGCGTTCTGCGAGATCGCCGTTCCGGCAGGAAGAAGAATATCCAGCAGTTCTTTGTCAAAAAGCTCCTCCAGGCGGTCCAATGCAGCCGCTTTCTTCTTATCCTTCGGCCCAGAATCCACTGACTCCAAGTTCTCCATCTCCTCCACGCACTGACTGATCTGCTCCCATTCTGTTTCTTCCTCCTCTTCATCCTCCGCATCCGATTCCATATCGAGAAGCCCGCATGCCTCCTCCAGAAGCTCCAGGTTCCGCTCGGTTTGCGTTTCATTCTGCAGATATCCATCAAGCCGCTCCTTTGCGCTTTTGACCACCTCATTACATGTTGATATTTCCTGTCCCAATGTCCCGGACGCTGTCTCGTCTTCCAACTGTCCGGAATCCATTTTTTTGTTCTCTGTTTCCAGGCGCTCCAGTTCCTTCTGAAACTGTTTCACCAGACCCGGAAATCCTTTTAGTTCCCGCTTTAAAACAGCCGCATGCCTCTTAAATGCAGCCGCTCTCTCTTCATCTGCCGCATCGCAAAGCTTTTCCCGAGTTTCTTCTATCGTCTTCAGTGACTTTTCAACCGCCTGCCCCGCCTTTTCCAGCCTGCGCACCGAACGCCCGGATCCGCAGCAGGAATCATACAGAGTATGGAAGTCTCCCGCTTTCTTTACCTGCTCCGCTTCCTTCAAAACCCCGCTTCCGGACACTGCAAGCTCCGGGAGACGGTACTTCATATAGGCAGCGATCTCCTCCTCAAGCCATCTCCCATTCTCATCCACCATACGGGACATTCCGGAGAGTGTTACGTTTTTCCGTCTTGCCGGATACATATTTGCCTGTTCCAGATAGAAATCGAGATAGCGGCCGAAGGTCTCCTTGATCGCCGCCTCCGATTCATATTCCAGAAATAGGAGCTGATAGCGATCCCATAAATTTCGGTTATAGTAACTCATCACCGATGACACCGCCGAATCCGATGCCATCCGAAGATACAGTCTCGCTCCCGCCGTTCTCGCCGATTCCACAAGTCCTAGGACAAGCGACAGCACACATATCAGCGTCAGACTCAGAAAAACCGTAATCTCTCCCCGGTACCTCATCTAATATACCTCTTTCGCCTGTTTGTTGATCTCCGTAAAGATTGCCGTCAAAAGCTTGTTGATCTGGGTCTTAAACACAATGACAAGTCCAATGAGCACTACGAGGATCAGAACCACCTCAATAACTCCAACGCCATCTTCTTCCATAAGAAATCTCTTCAACTGCATACATACACCTCCCATATCCCTTCTGGATCTTCTCATTCCTGCCGCAGGCATTTTCCGCCGTGCGGCTAAAACATAAAGGATCCTTTTTTCAGTCTCTACAGTGACAAAAATGCCGGTGCCACCACCATGACCATCACAACTCCCAGCATGAGAAACATCGGGATCAGAAGCTTTGTGGACGCCTCCTCGCCTTTTCGGAGCGCAAGTTCTTTTCTCTGACGGAATGCCGTCTCCATCTCCTCCTCGAGAAGCCGCCTCAGATCTTTTCCTCCCGTACTCACACTGTTTCCGAGCAGGGACGCAAATTTTATATAGCATCCCAGACCGATCCGCCGTCCAAACTCCCCGTATGCCCGGATCTCAGGTGTCCCTGTCTCCATCTGGTTCAAGGCAGTCCTCATCTCCCGATATACTGGATGGAGAAGCACTGTATTTTTGCTCTCTGCATCCACGACCTGCTTTTTCCATGCCTGGCGGACCGGATAACCGGCCCCGGTCAGAACCACAAAGTCCGACAGCAGCTCCGGATAGTCCAGGATCATCCGGTCTTCCCACTGCTTTTTCGCTTCCTTTGCGTCACTCTTTTCCTTCAGGAACAGACATAGCGCCGCAGCGATCCCCAGAAAGATCAGTCCGCCGTTTCCGCATCCATCTGCCGACCGATAATGGAGAGTTCTCCCGTCAAAAGTTTCTGGAAGCACCACCTGTCCTGTCTCCAGATCTTTCTCCGCAAGCTTCCCCAAAAACGCGGAAAATGTTTCTCCCAACGTCTCGGTCTCTGGAAACACCGTCACAGGAATCTCCACCCAGGTAACCGAAGATCCGTTCATAAGTCCTGCCCGCAGAGTCACCGTTTTCCCGCTCTCAGGCATCTCAGATCCGATCAGTCCCATATCGCTCACGGTCTCGGGGTCCCCGGACTCCCATTCAACAGAAAGTCCATACTTTACGAGGGTCCTGGTAAGGTTCAGGTCACTCTGTACCTTCGAAAGAGACGAATTTCCCCCTAATATCTCCCCCTTCAGGTACTCCATGATCCCTGGAAGTTCTCTCTGAACCTCCGCGTCTGACATTTTCCTCTCAGGAACCGTGACTTTCACCTGTTCCTCCCCGTTTTCCAGGCCTTCCACCAGAAGCTCATACTGCCGGTCCCCGCCGCCATACTCATTTCGGGCGAGAACCCCGTCACGGACAGGATCCCCTATTTCTCCTACCGCCTCCGATAACCCGTAAAGCACAAAACCAGAGAGCACACATGCCGCATACTTTCCATACTCGTTTCCGTACTCGTTCAACCTGCCTCTTCGCGTTTTTTCTCTCATATTTCGATCTCCAGGAAATAATCAGCCAGCCAGCATGAAGCAAGATAGACTGCAAGGCAGACCGTCATCAGCATCCGTCCGATCAGCGTTGTATACAGAATCCCAAAGAACCCCGGTGACGTCAGCTCAATGTAGATTACGATCAAGACGGGAATCCCACTCATGATCCTTTGCTCCATGCGTTTTGATGCCGTTGCCGTCAGGATCTCCTCCTGGATCCGGATCTTTTCCCCGATGATCTCTGCGGTCCTGGTGATGATCCGCATCAGTTCTCCGCCGCTTTTTCTCGCCGCAAGAAACACGTCCGCAAAATTTTTCACATCGTCCAGGCCGCTTCTCGCCGCAAAGTCCCCCAAAGCATCCTCAAATGTCAGATTCATCCGGACCTTTCGCAGGATCAGCCGGATCTCCTTCGCGATCATGGAATCGCTCCCGTGGATCTCCTCCATCTCCTTTAAGCTCACCGCAAACGCATTCTCCACCGAATACCCCGCATTCAGCCCTGATGCCACTGCGAGGATCGCGTCCTTAAACTCTCCCCGCAGTTTTTCCATCCGCCTCTGCTTCAGCTTTTTCTTTAAGGCCAGCGGAAACAGGATCCCCGCCGGAAAAATAAGCAAAATCAAAAGAAAACTCCGGTAAAACACATAATCCAGCACCGCTGCCAAAAGAATTCCTTCGGCCCCGTAAAGCACCCACTCCCTTCGGCTCAGCGTATACGTCTCATACTCGATACCCTGCAAGTCTGAGTTTTTCCCGGTGCTTAAGCGTTCCGATCTGCTCAAGACTTCCTTCCACTTTCCCTGTATTTCCGAAACCGTCTCCTGCTTTTTCCGCTTCACGGAAGGTAAACAGGGGATTGAGGATGATCTCGCCGTTTTCAAATCTGTCCACCTCCTCGATCGCCGTTACTTTTCTCGTCTTGTCCCGCATTCTTGACACATGGACCATAATGTCCACCGCCGACGCGATCTGGCTCCGGATCGCCGCCAGCGGCAGATCAGCTGCCATCAGCACCATAGTCTCAAGCCTGGACAGCATATCCTTCACACTGTTGGCATGTCCGCTGGAAAAGCCGCCGTCATGTCCTGTGTTGAGGCTCTGTAAAAGGTCCAGCGCCTCTTTTCCACGCACTTCACCGATAATCAACCTGTCCGGCCGCATACGAAGGGCCGCCCGGATCAGCTCCCCGATCCCAATAGCCCCGGCACCTTCCGCATTGGCTTCCCTCGTCTCCATCCGCACCAGGTTTTCGATGTGGTTTAACTGCAGCTCCGCTGCGTCCTCGATCGTGATCACGCGCTCACCGGGCGGGATAAACTCTGAGAGTGCATTCAAAAAGGTCGTTTTTCCCGCTCCGGTTCCGCCGCTGACGAAAATGTTGTACCGCGCAGCTACAAGTGTTTTTAAGAGGTCCGCGGCTTCCGGGGAAATACTTCCATAATCCAAAAGGCGCTCCATCGTCATTGGCTCCGGGAATTTCCGGATCGTCAAAATCGGACCGTTTAACGCTATCGGCTCCAACACCACATGAACTCGGGATCCGTCTGAAAGCCTGGCGTCCGCCAGCGGCATCGACGTGTTGACGATACGGTTCACACTGCTGACGATCTGCTGGATCAGATCTTCCAACTGCTCCCTGGATTCGAAAGACTTTTCCCACCGCCCGATCTTTCCCCCTGTCTCTACGAATACCTGGTCCGGCCCGTTCACCATGATCTCCGTCACCCTCGGATCGTCCACCAGCTCCTGCAGGATATCCAGACGTCTGAACGAATCAAAGAGTTCCCGGTGAAGCTTCAGACGCTCCCCAAGTGTCTGCGGGAATTCCTCCGGCTGTTCCTCCATACAGGCATCCATCCTCCGATCGATAAGCTCCGCGATCTCCTCGTCCGACATCTGCCGGTCATATGTCATCTCTGCCAGGATCTGCTCCCGCAGCATCTGTTTCAGCTGTCCCATAAGTTCCTCTGTCCTTTCAGCAGGCTCCTCACAAAATCACCCATATCCCCCCACAGAAGTTCCTGGGGAAAATGCTCCATTCTTCTCCCGCCGGTCACCATCGGCACATGGATCTTCTGGATCTTTTCCATGACCGCGCCGTTTCCCACTGCCTCCAGGTATTCCTCAAACTCCCGCATTTTCTCTGCAGAAAACGGGTCCTCCCGGATCGGCGTGTAGATCACCTGGCATTTTTCCAGTAACGGCAGCGCATCCCGCCCGTAATCCCCCACATCGAGAACCAGCGTCGTATAATTTCCTTCCTGCAGGATCCGTTCCAAAAGATCCGCCATCTCCTGCACCGACAGCTGCGTATAGTCCTGTGGAATGCGGATCGGCGGGATCCACGCCATGTCCCCCAGATAATAGACGATAGAATTCAGCCGGATCACATGAAAACGATCCTGTTTATAGTAGTAGATGAGGTCAGAAAGATCACGTTTCCACCGCTCATTTAAGAGTCCTGTAAACCCCGTAAAGGTATCCAGTGTCACAAACAGGACCTTCTCCTCCTTAGCAAGGATCTGTCCGATTGCTAACGCCAGGCATGTCTTCCCGCATCTTCCGATGGGCGAGTAGACTCCGATGATCCGCCTGGACTGCCCCATAGCTCCGGCAGTATTGGGCCTGATCCCCGGAATCTCACTGTAGGCAGCCATCACCTCCCGGATAATATCGTCCCCGGATTGGAACTTATAGATCTCCTTTCCAGAATCCATCTGCTTCTCTGTCTCCTCAGACATATAGATCTTCTGGGCCGACGGGATTCCGGAAATATCCCCGGAATCCGTCCGTTCCCCCGAGAGCAGAACGTCGATCTCATGCTTTTTCGCGTACTCCGCCAGCTTTTCCTTTGAAGTAAAGGCCTGGGCGGTAAAAACTCCCTTTTCCTTTCGGTTTACATAATCAGACAACCGTTCCGCATACCTGGTATCCGCGTCATAAACCGCTATCAGCTTTTTCATGTCTTCTCATTTCCTTTCCCCCGCCGGAATCAGACTCCGGCATACGTTCAATCAGACCGCTAAGCAGTCCTGTAAGATATGCGTTCCCGTCTCTTTACTGGATCAGTAAAAACAGACAGTACCCCGCAAACAGATACGGCCCCAGCCGTAAAAGACTTTCTTTTTCAAAATACCCCGGATATTCCGTAAGCCGCCCTTTCATTCCCGTCTCCACCGCAAATCTGGCGGCCCGCTCCAGGCGGAACCAGACAGTTCCCTGCTTGATCATCCGGTAAGACGCCGCTGCGGCAGCAAAGACCATTCCAAGACCAATTACAAGCATGCCATCCCAGACTCCCAGAAATCCAGTGACTACTCCCATAAGCTTGATATCCCCCGCGCCGATGGTCCGGCACAGGAAAAACGGGTAAAAGACCGCGCATGTCCCCACAAACCGCAGGATAAATGATCCAACCTCGATAAACGCCAGAGTCACCAAAGGCTGCGCCCCCGACGACTTGTTGCTTTCTACAAAAGCAAGGACTATTCCAGCCGCGATCCCTGCTATGATCTGAATGTGAAAGATCTTTCCTTTCTTTCAGTCTGTCACCGCTGCAGACAGCAAAACTGCAAACAATACCACGATAAGATCACCTCCCGCACAGCCATCTTTTCCAATCACCTTCCCCCGGAGAACAGAATTCTCCCGAAAGGATCAAAAAAGAGCCTTTTCCCAGTTACTGCAATTCAAAAATCAATACGTTACACGGATTTCATGCCCTGAATCCGGGCATCCGGCGAAGCTGCCGGTCATACATCTGCTATCTAGAAATGAAGAACTCATTTCTGAATGTGCCCCTATTATCTCTGAATTTTGGCCGAAAGTCAATTTCAGTTTCGTAAAATCAAGGTGCCATTTTTCGTCAAATTTTACCAAAAAATATTATGTCGCCCATCATTTTCCAGAAATGTTGAACAATTCATTGACGCAATTCAGGAAAAATGGTAAAATGCAATTAAGTTTAAATTTTTAAACCAAAACATTCCGGAAAGGAGAGAATTCATGATCGCAGAAAATCTTCTGGGCGATATCTTTGAAGAGTGCATTCCTTTATTTATTGCGCTCGGTGACCGAACAAGACTGACGATCCTGCAGTGTCTCTTTGAGACGCAGACCACTGGTGAAGGACGGATCCCCGGCTTAAATGTCAACGAGATCACGGACCGGACAAGTCTCTCCCGCCCTGCTGTCTCTCACCATTTAAAGATCTTAAAAGATACCGGCCTGATCAATGTTTTAAGAAAAGGCGTGTGTAATTATTATTATCTCACAAACAAAAGCGCCATCGACAAGCTCGGTCGTCTGAAAGAAGAGCTTGAAAAATATCCGGAATCCTGAATATTCCGGGTGAATGATCCTCATACTACCAATTACAGAAACTTCTGGTTTTCTCCACAGACAGACGCGCCGCGATCCGGCAAAGCCTATCTGTGAACAAAATTCGGCAAAACAGCCTTCGGCCGCCTGAAACAGACTGCTGTTGGCACTATCCGTAAAGGAATTGGGGTATGATATTTATGTTTTTTTCGAAAAAAAATGCTTCCAAACAGGCTTACCGCCGGGAAACAAATGAACTGAAGCGCCAGATCGAGCTCAGCAAAACGGCGATCTTATCCGCCCAGAACCAGTTCGAACAGGTCGTTGACCCGACCTTAGTCGACTGCTATATCTATGAGCTGAACGCCGCGCAGCTCCGGTATCAGTTTCTTCTCCGCCGCCTGAAAAAACGGGAGCTTCAGGAGGTCTGATAACCATGCATACCTGGTACGAACAGGCTGTCTTTTACCATATTTATCCCCTTGGACTTTTGGGGGCAGAAAAAACAAACACGCTCACAGAGACCGCCCACCGGCTCACGGAGCTTGAGTCCTGGATCCCGCATATCAGCGACTTAAATGGCTCCGCGATCTACATCGGACCGCTCTTTGAGTCCTGCACCCACGGCTACGATACAAAAGATTTCCGTCTCGTGGACCGCAGACTTGGTTCCAACGAAGATTTTGCCCGTTTTGTGCGCCTCTGCCATGAAAACGGAATCCGCGTTGTGGTGGACGGCGTCTTCAACCATACCGGACGTGAGTTTTTCGCTTTCCAGGATATCCGCGAAAAGCGGGAAGCTTCCCCGTATAAGGACTGGTACCGCGGCGTAAACTTCGGCTGGGGAAGCCCTTTGGGTGACCCATTCGGCTACGAGGCCTGGCAGGGACATTTCGAGCTCCCCTGCTTAAATCTCTGGAACCCGGAGATCCGCCAGTATCTGTTCGACTCGATCCGGTTCTGGGTCGACAACTTCAATATCGACGGGATCCGCCTGGACTGCGCGAACGTCCTGGATTTCGGGTTCATGAAAGAGCTCCGGGAAAAGACCTCCGCCATGAAACCTGATTTCTGGCTCATGGGCGAGGTGATCCACGGCGAATATAACCGCTGGGTGAACCCGGAAATGCTGCATTCCGTGACAAACTATGAGCTTCACAAGGCGCTCTACTCCGGTCACAATGACCACAACTACTTTGAGATTGCCCACAATGTGCGACGTCTGGAGGCGGTGGGAAGATCGCTTTACACCTTTGTGGACAACCACGACGAGGACCGGATCGCAAGTAAATTAAACAACCTGGCAAACCTGTTTCCGGTGTACCAGCTTCTCTTCACTCTCCCCGGAATTCCTTCTGTCTATTATGGAAGTGAGTGGGGAATTGAAGGAAAGCGTTCCAGAACATCCGATGAGGTCCTTCGCCCGGCACTCAACCTGTCTGACATGCTTGGAAAAGCTCCGGAGCTCGCGTCCCACATCGCGGCACTCGGAAAAATCCACACAGAAAATGACGCGTTCCACAACGGCTCCTACAAGGAACTTCTCCTCACGAACCGCCAGTATGCTTTCAGCCGGTCCGGGGAACATGGAACCGTGATCTCCGCTGTCAATAATGATGAACAGC
Organism: Clostridium sp. MCC328; assembly: GCF_018785465.1. Classification (NCBI taxonomy): domain Bacteria; kingdom Bacillati; phylum Bacillota; class Clostridia; order Eubacteriales; family Clostridiaceae; genus Clostridium; species Clostridium sp. MCC328. The sequence goes on along the minus strand of NZ_WQPW01000040.1, from coordinate 59,387 downwards.
CGGCATCCATCTCGATCCCGCTGCCATGCGCAGCCTCAGATGTTGTATCCCTGCTGCCCGGAGAGATCCCATTCTCCCTCGAAAACGGCAGACTTTCCGTCACGCTCCCGGCAAACGGCGGCGCGATCTTTAAACTTCAGGAGGTTTAAGTGATGACAAGAACAAAGAAAACCACAGCTCCTGCCAAAACAAAGGAGATCGGTCTCGGTTTCATCACCGAACTGGACCGGTATCTCTTCGGACAGGGGACCCATTATAAAATCTTCGAAAAACTTGGTGCACATCCAAAGACTTATAAGGGGAAAGCCGGAATGTATTTTGCCGTCTGGGCTCCCCACGCAAAGGCCGTCGGTGTTGTGGGCGATTTCAACGGCTGGGATCCGGACGCCGCACCGATGTCCCCGTTAGCTGACTCCGGAATCTACGAGGCGTTTATTCCCGGCGTCGGTCTCGGAGAACTCTATAAATTCGCGATCACCACACAGGAGGGAATGATCCTGTTCAAGGCTGACCCGTATGCGGTCCATGCGGAATTCCGTCCGGGAACCGCTTCTATCACAGAAGACATTAACGGCTTCAAATGGGATGACGCAGCCTGGATGGAGACAAGAAAAAAAGCTGATCCTGTGAAATCCCCGATGGCAATCTACGAGGTCCATCTCGGTTCCTGGCGCAAGAAAGACCGTCCACAGAAGGAAGGTTACTATACATATATGGAAGCTGCCCACGAGCTGGCTGATTATGTAAAGAAGATGGGCTACACCCACGTAGAACTCATGGGAATTGCGGAACATCCATACGACGGTTCCTGGGGCTATCAGGTTACCGGCTACTACGCGCCGACTTCCCGTTACGGCACTCCAAAAGAGTTCATGTACTTTGTGAACTACCTCCACAAAAAAGGGATCGGTATCATCCTTGACTGGGTTCCGGCCCACTTCCCGAAGGATGCCCACGGACTTGCCGACTTCGACGGTCAGCCGCTCTATGAATACGCAGATCCGCGAAAGGGCGAGCACCCGGACTGGGGCACAAAGGTCTTCGATTACAGCAAAAATGAGGTCAAAAACTTCTTGATCGCTAACGCCCTCTACTGGGTAGAGAACTTCCATGTTGACGGTCTCCGCGTAGATGCCGTCGCGTCCATGCTGTACCTGGATTACGGCCGCAGCGATGGAAACTGGGTTCCGAATAAGTACGGCGAGAACAAGAACCTCGAAGCCATCGAGTTCTTCCGCCATTTGAACAGTGTCCTCACCGGACATCTCACCGGTGCCATGATGATCGCTGAGGAGTCCACCGCATGGCCGGGTGTCACAAAACCGCCGGAAGAGGGAGGTCTCGGCTTCACCTTCAAGTGGAACATGGGCTGGATGCATGATTTCCTGGAGTACATGAAACTGGATCCATATTTCAGAAAATTCAACCACAATAAGATGACATTCGGCATCACCTACGCCACCAGTGAGAATTATATCCTGACGCTGTCCCACGACGAGGTCGTTCACCTGAAGTGTTCCATGATCAACAAGATGCCGGGCTTAAATGGTGACAAATTTGCGAATCTGAAAGCAGGATACACCTTCATGATGGGGCATCCGGGAAAGAAGCTCCTGTTTATGGGCCAGGATTTCGGTCAGTATCATGAGTGGGATGAGAAGGTTTCCCTCGACTGGTATCTCGCCGACGAGCCGCTTCACAAAGACCTGCAGAAATATTACAGCGACCTGCTGCATGTATACCAGAAATATCCGGCACTGTGGCAGATGGATTCCGACTGGAACGGTTTCCAGTGGATCAACGCCAACGATGGTGACCGCAGCATCTTCAGTTTTATCCGCCGTGATGAGACGGGCAAGAAGAATCTCTTATTCGTCATTAACTTTACACCGGTTGCACGCGACGATTACCGGGTAGGCGTTCCGAAGTCCGGAACCTACTCCCTGATCCTGGATTCCGAGCATGGGCTCTACAAGCGCGGCGAGCATGCATTCTCCGCCCGCTCCAAGAAGAGCGAGTGCGATGGCCAGCCATACTCCTTTGCGTATCCGCTGCCGGCGTACGGGACTGCAATCTTTAAGTTCAACTAAAAATATATATTTTGCAAGTAACACATCCGTCCTGAATCCACTAAAAACAGGTTCAGGACGGATGTTCTGATTTTCACAAACAGCACACCCAGATACATATTTTCAGGAAATTCTGACACATGCAGCTTTGTTGCAATTTCCCACATAAAAAGGAACTGCCCGACTTCCATTCTCCTCAGAAAACGGTAAGCGGACAGCACCTCAATCATCACCTATATTTCTTGCATTTATTGACCTTACTTACTCTTACTCCACGTTCTTCGTCGCCACAACATCAACTCCCGTTCCGGCAACGTCCTTCATGATCACATCCCCGATATGCACCGGAGCAGCAACCTCGACTGTCTTTAACGCTTTCACACAGTCAAAGATCTTTCCCTTCGGGATATCTTCTTTCGTCTTCACCGACACCATGTCGATACTTCCGCCGGATACCCGGACTGTGGAAGTCACGATCCTCGTCGGGTTTGTCACTTCTTTCCGTCCATAGATCTCGCCGCGCTTACAGGTATTTCCCGTCACGCTTACAACCTCACCGCCGTCCATCGTTACGACAAGAGGACAGCCCATCGGACAGCCGATACATGTTAATCTTCTTTCCTCCATCGTCTATGCCTCCTCGATTTTGACCGTGATCGTCTCAAGATCCGGATATTTCAAAAGATCTGCCTTTTTGAATTTCAGTTCCTCCATCTCCCCCGGTGCCACGACCGGACGTTTTCTGTGGATCACACGCTCGTCACCGAAATACGCACTCACATAGCAGTTCTTATAAACACCACCCACGCGGAAACGAACGGTCAGCTCCTCGTCCATTCTCGCCGGATCGATGGTTCCCGGAACTGTGTAGCGCACACCTTCAGTCGGATTTAAGACGATCTCATGTCCGCCGGACGGACGGTTCTCGCCCTGTTTCACATAGGCCGCCGCATTCTTTCCGGCAATCGCCGCCTCCTCAGATACAAAATCCACGAGATCATGGACATGAAGCACATTTCCGCAGGCGAAAACACCCTCAATATTCGTCTCAAGACTTTCATTGACCTTCGGTCCGGATGTCACCGGGTTCATGTCCACGCCCATTCCCCTGGATATCTCATTCTCCGGGATCAGTCCGACGGAGAGAAGCAGCGTATCACAGCTGTATTCCTCTTCCGTTCCGGGAATCGGCTTTCCTTTTCCGTCTACCTGGGCCAGTGTAATTCCTTCCAACCTCTCTTTTCCCTTGATGTCCACCACCGTATGGCTCAACTTTAGCGGAATTCCATAATCATCGAGACACTGGACGATATTTCTCTTTAATCCGCCGGAATACGGCATCAGCTCCGCAACGACTTTAACCTTCGCACCCTCAAGCGTCATTCGTCTCGCCATGATGAGTCCGATATCTCCGGAACCTAAGATCACAACTTCGCGTCCCGGCATATATCCCTCAATGTTTACAAGCCTCTGAGCCGTACCTGCAGAGAAGATTCCCGCCGGTCGATATCCGGGAATATTTAAAGCGCCTCTCGACCGCTCTCTGCATCCCATTGCGAGGATCACTGCCTTCGCCCGGATCTCAAAGAGACCTTCCTCCCGGTTCATGGCCGTCACGATCTTCTGCTCACTGATATCCATGACCATGGTATTCAGTTTATACTCGATATTTAATTCTTCTGCCTGTTTAATAAACCGTCCCGCGTACTCCGGACCCGTGAGTTCTTCCTTGAAGGTGTGGAGTCCAAAGCCGTTATGAATGCACTGGTTTAAGATTCCGCCTAACTCCCTGTCACGTTCCAGAATCAGAATACTCCCGATTCTGTTTTTCTTCGCGGAAACTGCAGCGGCAAGACCCGCCGGCCCGCCTCCGATGATCACAATATCATACGATTTCATGCTCTGACACCTCCCTTTTATAACGAATCCTTATTGATTCCCTTGACGATCTGCGAGTTTCCGCCGGATTTTGTGATCTCAAACATGCTCTTATGGCATTCTCTTGCAAGGATCTCCATAGTTCTCGGGGAACAGAAGCCTGCCTGGCAGCGCCCCATTCCGGCTCTCGTTCTGCGTTTTACTCCGTCTAAGGATTTTGCACCTAAAGGTCTTCGGATCGCATCAATGATCTCACCTTCCGTGATCATCTCGCATCGGCAGATAATATTTCCGTACTCCGGTTTTTCCTTAATTAACCGGAGCCGTTCTTCCTTGCTTAAAGTATTCGGGTTCAGAACGCCTTTTCTCGTCGCGATAAAGTTCTCTTTTTCCCTGAGATCCATCTTCTCTTTCAGGATATCCGCCACCATCTCACCGATCGCCGGGGAGCTTGTCAGACCCGGAGACTCGATTCCCGCACAGTCGATAAAGCCTTTCGCGTCCTCCAGCTCACCGATCAGGAATTCATGTCCATCCTCATGGGCACGGAGTCCTGCGAAGGAAGTGATCACCTGACGCATCGGAATGTTCTTCACATTCATCTCTGCCTTTGTGATAACCTCATTTAAGCCCTCTCTCGTCGTGTTCGTTCCCTCTTTATTCTCGATATCGATCGCTGTCGGTCCCACCAACAGATTTCCGTGGACCGTCGGTGTCACGAGAACGCCTTTTCCGTATTTTCCGGGAAGAGCAAACACCGTATGGCTCACATGATTTCCGGCAGTTTTATCGAGCAGACAGTAATCTCCACGTCTTGGGGTGATATGGATCTTCTTGTTGCTTACCATGTTGTGGAATTTATCCGCGTAGACACCCGCCGCGTTCACGACATACCGCGTCTTATACGTGCCCTTGCTTGTCCGGATCTCCCAGCCGTCTTCCACCGGTCTTAAGTCGGTGACCTCCGTATCAAAATGGAATTCTACTCCATTCGCGTTGGCATTTTCCGCCATCGCGATATTTAAGTTAAACGGACATACGATTCCTCCCGTGGGCGCATAAAGAGCTGCACATGCCTCATCGGAAATATTCGGCTCCATTGCCCGAAGTTCTTCCCGGTTTAAGATCCTTAAGCCCGGAACTCCGTTTGTGATTCCTCGTTTATAAAGAGCTTCAAGCCCCGGCATCTCGTCTTCATGCAGGCAGACTACCAGTGAACCATTTCTCTTAAACGGAAAATCCAGGTCCTTCGACAGTTGTTCCATCATTTCATTTCCGCGTACATTGAGTTTTGCCATCAGGGAGCCTTCTGCCGCGTCATAGCCCGCGTGGACAATGGCGCTGTTTGCCTTGGAAGTACCGCAGCAGACATCCTCCTCTTTCTCCAGCACGCAGATTTTTGCCTGATAGCGCGACAATTCTCTCGCAGATGCTGCCCCGGCTACTCCTGCTCCGATTATGATCACATCATACATTTACCGTTCACTCCTTTACATCCTGTCTCTTTTAGAAGTTTTCCGCCATATCCCACAACCTTGGGAATCCGGCAGCGTCCGTCCTTGAGAGAAAAGAGCCCGCCAAGTAAACGCATACCCTTATGCGGTTATCCTGTCAGGCTCTCTCATCTCATGCCATAATTATCTGATTGTTAAGCTGTACTGCACCGGGCACAGCCCTCTGTTTTTATCCTACCACGGGATTGCTCCATAAAGGAGAACCGCCACGATTGCACCGATGATCGGTCCAACGATCGGAACTACAAGACCGTAAGAGAAGTTGGAATCGCCTTTGCCCTTGATCGGAAGGACTGCATGTGCAAGACGAGGTCCTAAGTCTCTTGCCGGGTTGATCGCGTAACCGGTAAGTCCGCCGAGGGACATGCCTACGGAAACGATGATTCCGAATACGAAGAGTTTATCAACACCTGTGGAAAGTCCTGTTACATTGCCAATACCTTTGATCGCGAAAACGAGGATAAATGTACCGACTGCTTCGCTTAAAATGTTTAATCCAGTGTTCGGGATCGACGGACCTGTACAGAATACGCCAAGCTTTGTTCCCGGATCTTCTGTAGCGTCAAACTGTCCCTTGAAGAGCAGGTAAACGATCGATGCGCCGACAAATGCACCTGCCAGCTGTGCGATCACATATCCGGGCACCATAGACCATGCGAAACTTCCGTCAACCGCAAGAGCGATCGTGAGTGCCGGGTTAAAGGATGCGCCGGAAGCTTCTCCGAAGATAAATGCCGGCACCAGAACCGCAAGGCCCCATGCCAGTGTGATCTGGACAGCTCCTGCACCTTTCATTCCGGACTTGTTGAGGTTTACGTTTGCAACAACACCATCACCGAGGATGATAAGCATCATGGTTCCAAGAAACTCTGCAATATAAGGCAGCATAAAAAATCCCCCTTTTTGTTGTTTTAGTCATCTCCGGCTTTCGTTCCCCTCAAAAGCCGGAGACAGTTTTCTGTTTTTTCAAAACTTTCTGTTTTGTTCCCACAACTTCGAGTAATCATTCCATTCAAGTCCGTTCTCCGCAAGCTGTAATTCTTACCCGAAACCTTTTCCTCATTTTATATCTCGTTTAGTCTTCCTTCGCCCATCCGTAAGCGTATTTCACAGCCTTATTCCAGCCTTTGATCCGTTTTTCTCTCTCAGCGGCTTCGATCTTCGGCTCGAAGGTCTTATCGATTGCCCAGTTCTTGATGACGTCTTCCTTGCTGCTCCAGTAACCAACTGCGAGACCTGCAAGATAAGCAGCACCCATAGCTGTCGTCTCTACGCACTGTGGACGGTTCACCGGCGCGTTGATGATATCGGCCTGTGTCTGCATTAAGAAGTCGTTGGCACTTGCGCCGCCGTCAACCTTAAGAGCCGCAAGCTCGATACCGGAATCTGCCTTCATCGCTTCCAGAACATCGTTTACCTGATATGCGAGGGATTCCAGAGTCGCGCGGATAATGTGGTACTTATTGACACCACGGGTGATTCCTACGATCGTTCCGCGCGCGTATTGATCCCAGTGCGGAGCTCCGAGACCTGTGAATGCCGGTACAACATAGCAGCCGTTCGTATCCTTTACTTTCTTTGCCATGTACTCGGAATCCGGTGCGGAATCGATAATTCTTAACTCATCGCGGAGCCACTGGATCGCAGCGCCTGCAACGAAGATAGAGCCCTCAAGAGCGTAGTTGACTTTTCCGTCTAAGCCCCATGCAATTGTTGTAACAAGACCATTCTTTGAGAAAATCGGCTTCTCACCGGTGTTCATCAACATGAAGCAGCCGGTTCCGTATGTATTCTTTGCCTCGCCAGGATTGAAGCAGGTCTGTCCGAACAGTGCGGACTGCTGGTCACCAGCAGCTCCTCCGATCGGGATCGGTCCGCCGAGGTAAGACGGATCTGTCTCTCCGTAAATGCAGCTTGACGGCTTCGGCTCCGGAAGAATACACTTCGGGATATCGAGTTCCGCTAAGATCTCATCATCCCACTGCAAAGTATTGATATTGAAGAGCATTGTACGGGATGCGTTGGAATAGTCTGTGACATGAACCGCACCCTTTGTAAGTTTCCAGATCAGCCATGTCTCAACCGTACCGAATAACAACTCGCCCTTCTCCGCTCTTTCTCTCGCGCCCGGTACATTGTCAAGCAGCCATTTTACCTTTGTGCCTGAGAAGTATGCATCGATCACGAGGCCTGTTTTCTCTCTGAACTTGTCGGTCAGGCCTTTTTCTTTTAAGGTGTCGCAGTATTCCGATGTTCTGCGGCACTGCCAGACGATCGCGTGATGGATCGGCTCTCCGGTATTCTTATCCCAGACGATCGTTGTCTCACGCTGGTTTGTGATACCGATCGCCGCGATGTCCTCTGCGGTGGCACCGATCATGTTCATCGCCTCTACGGCAACACCCAGCATACTTGCCCAGATCTCGTCTGCATCGTGCTCTACCCAGCCCGGCTTCGGGAAGTACTGGGTAAACTCTCTCTGCGCTACACTGCACATCTCACCTTTTTCGTTGAACAGGATACACCTGTTGCTGGTTGTCCCCGCGTCGAGTGCCATTACATACTTTGCCATACCAATTCCTCCTTCAATATAGTTTTTCCCATGCTTTATCTCAACTGCCCTTTTCCCGGCGTTGAAACTGCTTGTGTTATCAGTCTATTCACAGCTTCCAGACTTCATGATTCGTAGATGAAACTGCCATCGCTCCCGCTGAGAGGGCGCTCATAACGGATTCTTTCTCGGAGATCAGTCCACCCGCGATGATCGGCGCTTTCGACACCTTACACATCTTTGAGATGACCTGCGGCATGATTCCCGGAAGAACCTCGATATAATCCGGCTTCACCTGATGCTGCTGCTGTCTTAAATTTTCATACGCCATGGAATCCAGTAAAAAGCACCTCTGGACCGTTATGAAATTCAGTTCATTTCCCCTTCTGATCAGTGGGACCTTTGTACTAATGATCCCATCTGCCTCTGTCGACATTTTAATGAAGTCCACCACGATCTCCTTGCTGCTTAAACCCACGATCAGGTCTACATGCACGATCACGATCTTCCCGGCGTCCTTTAAACGTTTTACGATCGTCCGGATCGTACAGATATCGCCGAACAGGACAAATACCACGCGGATCTCTTCCAGCGAACAGCAAAGCTCCAGATCATCCATGTTTTTGATCGCTGCGATGATCGGGTTTTCTTCCAGTGCCTGATAAAAATAATGTTTCACTAAACTTTTCTCCATTTCTCAAAAAGAAAAGGAGCGCACCAAGCAACAGCTAATCGTTAGCTGATTACATTTTGCTCTCCTATCACGGCTTCTTTTTTAAGTTAATTCAATCATAGCACATTGCACAATTATTATCAACCATTTCACATTAAAATATATATTTTGTACAATTCTCACAAAGTTTTCTATATTTTTTTATTGTTTTAACCTCTTGCGCAATTATTTATTCTTCTATTTCACAACATTATACACAAATTTTTACGTTCGTATTTTTTTACCTATGTCACTGCATCAAATCGCCGCGTTGTATCAAAAGCTTTTCTGAACTGAAAATTCCGTATGATACCGTTATGGCCGCGGATTTTGCCGATTCGGAATGCGAAGCATCGGCAAAATCCTGTTACAGTGCGCGGGCATAGAGTACCCGTGTACTGTAACACCCTTTACATCTCTACATAAAAATTTAAGAACGTTCCTTATGTTTTTGCATCATTTTTATGCTATACTGAATTATGATATATTTTTTCTTTGATTTGATTTTTTCGTAACTGGAAACATGGTCAGTTACGATTTTTCATCTTTTATTATGTCTGATATGAGGAGGAATCGATTATGCCAACCATTCTCGTCTGCGATGACGACAAACAGATCGTAGAAGCGATCAATATTTATCTGACCGGCGAAGGTTTCAATGTAATTAAGGCCTACGACGGCTACGAAGCGCTGGAGCTTCTGGAGAAGAATGAAGTAAACTTAATGATCGTGGATGTCATGATGCCGGGTCTCGACGGGATCCGCACCACACTTAAGGTCCGCGAGACCAGCAGTATCCCGATCATCATCCTCTCCGCGAAATCCGAGGATACCGATAAGATCTTAGGCTTAAATATCGGCGCCGACGACTATATCACAAAGCCGTTTAATCCGTTAGAGCTGGTAGCCCGCGTAAAATCCCAGCTCCGCCGCTACACCCAGCTCGGAAATTTAAACCAGCAGGGCAGCTCACAGGTCTACAAGTGCGGCGGCCTGATGATCAATGATGAGAACAAGGAAGTCACCGTTGACGGCGAACCGATCAAGCTGACACCGATCGAATACAACATCCTGCTTCTTCTCGTGAAGAACGCGGGGAAGGTTTTCTCTATTGACCAAATTTACGAAAAAATCTGGAATGAAGACGCAATTGGTGCAGATAACACTGTTGCCGTCCACATCCGCCATATCCGCGAGAAAATCGAGATCAACCCGAAAGAACCCCGCTACTTAAAGGTAGTCTGGGGCGTCGGCTATAAGATTGAGAAACAGTAAGGAGAGTCCAGATGGCAGAAAAAAAGACAAACTCATTTTTCAAGCGTCTCGTCGGCTTCCTTCACTTTCTCTTTGCCTGCGTGACACTCGTCGGAATCGGGTTCATGTATTTAAACAGCAACTACGGCCGGGGTCTCGACTGGATCAAGACGGAGACCTTTGAACAGTCCCCGGATTTCAGCAAAAAAGTCCAGGCAGATATCACAAATATCTTCGATTATGTCCAGTATCAGGATATTTTCGAGGTAAACGGTGAGGTCGACTACTCCCAGGTCGTCCTGGAAGTCACCACGGGACCTGGCGGTGAGAAATCCTACACTCTGGACGATATTATCCAGTACGGAAAATCCCTGGGCTACTACATGGACGAGTCCGACAACTACGCGTTAAAGGGTGGTCCGGAGACTCTGTCCGAGGAAGACCAGGAACAGGTCTATGTCCGCTACCGCTGCTACCAGTCTGAGGAAGACTTAACGAGCCCGGATCAGTCTTTCTCGACGATGCCGGACCTGACGTATGAGATCTTAAGGCGTTTCTCTTCCTACTACTCGATCTACTCGAGACTCATGAGCGACTTTACGAATCTCTATTTCCGCGTGGCGTACTACTCAAAAAATAATGCGATCTATGAGATCCATACCAACGCGCCGGAGATGTCCAATGATGACATCATGGCCATGGGAAGATATATCTACTATTCCGGAGACTCCAACGACCTTGCGGTCCGGACGAACTTCGAATCCAACTTTCCGAGTATCCCGGCGCTGATGTCGAAAAATAACCCGTACAACGGCAACAGCTACTATGTGGTCATCGGTCTCGACACATCCTACAAGGCGAACGATGACTATGCCCAGGCATATACCGCCTATAATAAGTCCCGCGTGAATTTCTCCAACGGACTTTATATTACGATCGCGGGACTTGCCGGTTCCCTCGTGACCTTCGCATTCCTGCTGTTTCTGTCCGGACATGCGTCGATCTCTGACCGGACCATCACGCTTTACCCATTTGACCGGACAAAAACGGATTTCATGCTGCTCCTGATGGCATTCGTGTCCTACCTCTGCATCCACATCATGGCGCCGGTGACATCAAAGCTCCTGCATCTGGTAGTGGTATCAGATTACTGGGACCGCGCAAACCTTTTAGTGGCCTTTGGATACCTGTATTTCTGCAGCATTCTGACATTTTTCAGCCTGCTTCGCCGATACAAAGCGGAAACCCTCTGGAAAAACAGCTTCCTGCACGACCTCACAGAAACACTCTCCGAGAGCACATTCCGCTACCGGATCACAATAGGCTTTGTGCTGTATCTTGCATACAACGTATTCATGATCACCGTGGGGGCATTCATGATCTTCCATCATGAAAATTCCGTTTTCCAGTTCATGCCGTTCATCTTCGTGATGATTGCCTGGATCGCCGGAAACCTTCTGGTATTCTACTTTATCTACCGGAATGCGGACCAGACGGACAAGATCCATGCCGCCATCGAAAAACTCGCCTCCGGGGAGACGAGCTACAAGGTGGATGTCAATGATTTCTCGAGTCTGGAGGCGGAACTCGCCGAAGGACTGAACCGTATCAGTGACGGTCTGGAGACAGCTCTTGCCGAACAGGTAAAGAGTGAACGCCTGAAGGCCGACCTGATCACGAACGTGTCCCACGATATCAAGACACCGTTGACCTCCATCATCAACTATGTGGACCTCATCAAGCGCCAGCACATTGAAGACCCGACGGTTCAGAAATATCTGGAGGTTCTGGATCAGAAATCCCAGCGGTTAAAGACACTGACCGAGGACCTTGTGGAAGCTTCCCGCGCAAGCTCCGGAAATATCAAGCTGGAGATCACAAATATCGATTTCGTGGAACTTGTCCAGCAGACGACCGGAGAATTTGAGGAAAAATACGCGATCCGCCATCTGGAGATCGTCAACACACTTCCGAACGAGGTCATCATGATCGAGGCAGACGGACGAAGGCTATGGCGTGTCCTTGAAAACCTCTATAATAACGCATTCAAGTACGCGTTAGAAGGAACCCGCGTCTATGTTACAATCGAGGACCATGGCGCCGACGTTGTGTTCACGATCAAGAATGTGTCCGCAAACCCGTTAAACATCAGCCCGGATGAGCTCACCGAGCGATTCGTCCGTGGTGACGTTTCCCGAACCACGGAGGGAAGCGGACTTGGACTTTCCATCGCGAAAGACCTGACAACCCTTCAGGGCGGAAAGTTCGAGCTGATCATCGATGGCGACCTGTTTAAGGCGCAGATCACGTTTCCGATCAAAAACTAAATAGCTTCTTATAAACAGAGAGCGTACCACCTTTTTTAGGCAATACGCTCTCTGTTTATATCTTATGTATTGAAATCTCTCAGATCATCAGCACAAACGAAGCCAGCATCGCGATCCTCGGAATATACTGGTCGATCAGGATGTACTCGTTTGCGGAGTGGGCCCCGTCACCAGCTGCGCCGAGACCGTCAAGGGCCGGGATACCCAGAGCGGACACCTCGTTTCCATCGCTGCCGCCGCCCACAAACTGATGGGAAAACTTAAGCCCGACCTTCTCGCCGCAGATCTTCGCCTTCTCAAAGAGCGCCATGTTCGCCTCCGTCTCCTCCATCGGCATCTTGCTGTCCCGTTCGATGACTTCCCTTGTGGTTCCCGGAACCGTCGTCCTGATCTCGTTGATCGCCTTGCGGATCCTGTCGCCCTCGGCGGCTGTCTTTACGCGGCAGTCGATCTCGATCTCTGCCTCTGCCGGGACAACGTTCGGTTTTGTACCGCCGCTGCAAACGCCCACATTGACGGTAGTTCCAGCCTCGTAATCTGTCAGTTTCTGGATCGCGAGGATCTCATGTGCCAGTTCCTCGATGGCGTTGATCCCCTCTTTATGGGCATTTCCTGCATGGGATGCCTTTCCATGAATCCTTACGGTAAAACGGACAAGGCCTTTTCTTCCTGTCTTTAAATCTCCGTTCGCTGTACACGGCTCGCAGACAAGCGCCGCCTTCGCGTCCTTCGCAAGCTCACAAATGATATCGGTAGACTCAGCGCTTCCGGTCTCCTCGTCACCATTAAAGATGAATTCCAGCCTCTTTCCCGGATCGATCCCAAGATCCTTATATGCCTTTACAGTCCAGATCGCGGAAATAAGTCCGCCTTTCATGTCATAAACACCCGGCCCGTGGAGCTCATTTCCTTCTGTATAATACTTCAGCGCACCGATGAGATGTACGGTGTCATAATGACCGATAAACAGGATCTTCTCCGTACCCTTTCCATACTGGAACCGCACCGGACAGTGTCCATTCTCCGCCTCGTAGACAAAGCAGTCCTCTCCTGTGCGCTCCTTGATCAGCATGACCAGCTTTTCCCGCACCTTTGCCAGAGCCTCAATATCTGAAGTGCTGGCCTCTGTCAGGACCAGAGATTTTAAGTCCTCAAAGATCTCCGTCTCATGTTCTTTTAAGTAAGCAAGTATTTTCTGTTCCATGATTTCTGTCCTTTCTTCTGTAATTGATACTGTATACCTATCTATATCTTACTTCTTTATCACGCGGACCTTCTTCCATTTTCCTGTCAGATACCATCCAAACGAGATCACATAATTCGCAGCCCAGCCAAGGGGAACCGCCATCCATGCTACCTGGATTCCATAAATCGGTGCAAACAGGTTCGTCACGCTGACACGGATCGCGAGATTCACGAGGTTTGCCACCGTAAATGCCGTCACATCACCTGCGCCGCGCAGCAGACCGTCCGTGGACGCCTTGAGGCCGATAAATGAGTAGAAAAACGATAAGAACTTCACATAACTGAGTCCCACCGAATACGCCTCACTGCTGCCGCTGTCAAGGAACAGGGACACGAATGCGCCTCCTGCCAGCTGGTACATTATGCAGAGCACCGCACCCGCCGTCAGGACGATCACATAGCACATCCGGTAACCTTCCTTCACCCGGTCGATCTTTCCGGCCCCCATATTCTGGGCTGTGAAGGTTGACATGGCATTTCCCATGGCGAGCATTGGCACGATGCTTAAGGACTCGATCCGCATGCCCGCGGAGTATCCGGCGATCGCCGTGGAGCCGAAGCTGTTGATCACAGACTGGACCAGCAGGATTCCGATATGGACGATGGACTGCTGCAGTGTGGACGGAACGGCAATCTTCACCATGGAGACCGCCATCTCTCCGCTGTAGAGACGCACCGGTTCCTCGGCAGGATACCCCTTTAGCTTCCGCATCAGAAGCAGGAAGGAGATCACCGCCGAGATTCCCTGTGCGATCAATGTCGCCAACGCAACGCCCCGGACGCCCTGCTTGAAAATGATCACGAGGATCATGTCCAGCACGATGTTTAACAGGGAAGAGAAGATCAAAAGGTACAGCGGCTTCTTTGAATCTCCCAGTGCGTTGAAGATCGATGCCTGAACGTTATACATGAACAGAAACGGCAGTCCGAGAAAGTAGATCGCCAGATACAGCGCCGCATCTGAGAAAATATCCTCCGGTACGTTGACGAGATTCAGGATCCGATTGTTGAACAGGAGCCCCACTGCTGCCAGAAACGCCGCAATCCCAAGGAAATTGAACATCGTTGTGTAGACTGCCGTCTTCATCTTCGCGAGTTTTCCCGCTCCCAGAAACTGGGAGATCACCACGGAGCTTCCGATTCCGCCGCCGATGGCGATGGCAATAAAGACGTTCGTGATCGCATAGGATGCGCCAACCGCCGCTAACGCCTGTTCCCCAACGAATTTTCCTACCACTACTGAGTCCGTGATGTTGTAAAACTGCTGAAATAGATTTCCGAGTATCATCGGAAGCACGAAGAAAAGCAGGGATTTTCCCGGATTGTCCGTCAGCATGTCATATTTTTTTCTTGTCTCTTTCATGTCTGTCAAAACGTAATGATGGAAGCCAACGCCAGTTTCGCTCTGGAAAACAGTGTCTCAGCTACCGCATACTCCTCCATTGAATGATTGTTCGCGCCCTTGACGCCCATGGCGCAAACTACCGGAACGCCTTCCGCCGCAGCCAGGCAGGAATCGGACCAGCCGCCAACTTTCTTTGTCTGCAGCTTTCCGTAACCGATCATGTCTGCCGTCTTCTGGACATGGCGGAAAAGTTCCAGATTTTTCTCCGATACCGGCATTACCGTGCTCGGCTTCGTCCAGGTCACATCTGCCGTCGTATCCGGGACAGTTCTCGTCTCCGCAATCTTTTTGATCGCCTGAAGTGTTTCCTCAAGGCGTTCAAAGCTGTCGTAGCGGATGTCGATTCCAACCTCACAGGACGCAGCCACTGCGTTTGCAACCGTTCCGCCCTGAATCACACCTACATTCACAAAAAGTCCATGTTCAAAGTCATGAAGCTTCTGGATCTCGATGATCTTATGCGCCATCTCCAAAATCGCGTTTCTTCCGCGCTGCGGATCATTTCCAGCGTGGGCCGCGACTCCGTGAACGGTGAGTGTCACACGGCAGGAACCTTTTCTTCCAACAACGAGTCCGTCATCGATAAATCCCGTCTCAAAGTTGAATGCCGCCGCGCATCCCGCGCAGAGTTTCCGGATCTCTGACTCCGCATTTGTCTGACGGTGTCCGTTCTCCTCATCTCCCGCAAAGACAACGCGGATCGGGCGTTTCCCATATCCGTACTCATGGAGCGCCTTTAAAACGTAGACAGCGATCACAAGTCCCGCCTTCATATCCAGAACTCCCGGTCCGTGGGCATTTCCGTTCTCATCGATGCGGAACGGATTTTTCTCCAGCGTGCCTTTCGCGAATACCGTGTCCATGTGTCCGATCAGGACGATGGGCTGGCCTGCTGCCTCTTTATTCCATACACCTGTCAGGAGGTTTCCGAAACGTTCCATCGGGATCACAGCTGTCTCCACTCCGGCACTTTCCAGTTCATCCTTTAAGACCGCACCTACCCGGTCAACGCCCTCTTTATCCGGGGTTCCGCTTTCGATAGAAACGATCTTTTCCCATAGCGACAGCATCTCGTCCCTGTGACGGTCTATATACGCGGATGTCTTCACGATTAGTCCTCTGTCTTCCATAGCCTGCATCCTCCTTGTCATTTTATTCATCTATGATATAACAAACATACTGAAATGAAAATACTGAAAATCTATAAAAATCGGGAATTCCGCCTGACGGTAACACCTTCCCGGTTACAAGCTTGACTTCTGCGTCTCTGCGAATTATAATGAGTAAATTAAACCTACCATTTTACTATGAAGATATGGCCGCCCGTACGAGGCTGCTAAGATAAACGCTCCGCGAGGATGCGCAGTAATTTTGATAGAAATATGTCAGCTTCTCTGACCAGAATCACGCGGCAAGTCTCACGGACGTTCAACTTGAGAATATGAAAGGACGGAGAATTCCTTATGAACAACACGATCAACGTTTCCATAGACTGCGTTCCGGCCGCACTCCGGGAATTTTTTGCGGAGCATTCTACCATCGCTCTTGCTTTTTCCGGCGGAACGGATTCCTCTTATCTTCTCTATGCCGCAAAGGCCTGCGGAGCAAATGTACATGCTTACTATGTCTCCACTCCGTTCCAGCCGCAATTTGAGTTAGATGACGCGAAGCTTCTCGCTGAATCATTACACGCGGACATGACGGTCCTGCCCTTTGATGTGCTGACGGATAAAGTCGTAAAGAGCAATCCGAAAGACCGCTGTTACTACTGCAAGAATCAGGTATTCGGCGGAATCCTGAAAGCCGCAAAGGAGGACGGCTTTACCGAAATCATGGACGGAACGAATGCCTCCGATGACGCCGGTGACCGCCCGGGCATGCGCGCTTTAAAAGAAATGAAGGTACTGTCCCCGCTGCGCCTTTCCGGAATAACAAAAACGGCACTCCGGGAATATTCCCGAAATGCCGGATTATTTACATGGAACAAGCCCGCCTACGCCTGTCTTGCGACGAGAGTTCCGTCGGGAATTTCCATCGAAGCTTCTGTGTTAAAGGATGTGGAATGGGCGGAAAAATCCCTCTCCGACCTTGGATTCCGCGATTTCCGCGTCCGCGTGTACCCGGATCCCGCTGCCGCAGACCCAAAGGCCGATGCGCCGTGGTGCGCAAAACTCCAGCTCACCGAGGACATGATCCCGAAGCTTATGGAGCAGCGGAAGGAGATCTGCGCGCTCTTAAAGCAGAGATTTACGGATGTGACACTGGATCTTGTGGCGAGAACACCGTCGATGTAGGGAACGTCTCCCACATCTGTACATCAGATCTAATGCTCTGTATACGCAGATCGGCTAAAGTCTATAAAACAGGGAACGAGTATAACCGGCTTAACTTCACCGGTCATACTCGTTCTTAAAATATTTTCACCCCGAAAACTTCCGGGCCTTTTTGTATACAGGATTCCTCTCTATGTCACCTCATTCAGCCAGGCTACTGCCGCTTTGATCCCGTCCTCGCTGAATTCAAATTCCTGATACGTTTTTTTTTCATCTTCCGTCACAGAAAAAATAAACGGCCCCGGCCAGATGACCGCCTGGATCTTATCCGGCTCGCCTTCCTCTCCGCTGATCTTCCGGATCATAAAATTCGTTCCCTTTTCACTCCCGGTAAATGTTGTCTTCTTTAAATATGGAATGGAGATCATTCCTGTCAGATCGATCATAACAACCTCTTTTCTTCTTTTCCATTGCAAATTGCTAAAGTGTTCGCTATACTTACACCATAAACCACCGTACAGGAATCATTATACACCATTCCTGTCCACGAAGCATCAGGAGTATCTCATGTTAGCTGTATTTTTATCTCCGATCTACCTGTTATTTCAGACATACATTCTTTTATGGCTCTACGCCTGGGCGGATTCCTGCTCCCCGGCGCTTCATTCACTGTTTTTCAGGATCCCTGTCACAGTCCTCTATCTGTTTTTTGCCGTCAGCCCGCTGACCGGATTTCTGATCACAAAAGAACCACTTCACCATTTTCTCCGGGTGATCAGCAACTACTGGCTCGGCACTCTGGAATATATCCTGCTTTTTATCATCACCTTCGACGTGATCCGCCGTGTCACCGGCCATTCCTTCTTTATGAAATACCGGTACCCGGCCATGCTGCATACCATGCCGAAAAATCTCGTGATCTTTGGCGGCTTTGCCATTGGCCTGATCCTTATGGTCAGCATTTACGGTGTCCTGCATGCAAGACGGGTCTATGTGCGGCAGGATCCGGTCGTTATCGAAAAGAGTTCTTCTCTTCCGGGACTTAAGATCGCCCTGATCGCAGATCTTCACCTTGGATACAACTCCACGAAGTCCCATGTAAGAAAGATCGTAGACACCATTAACTCCCAAAATGTCGATCTCGTCTGCATTGCCGGAGATCTCTTCGACAATGATTACAACGCGATCAAGGACCCGGATGAGGTGGCTGACATTCTATCCGATATCAAGAGCCGGTACGGCACATACGCCTGCTGGGGCAACCATGACGTAAGCGAGAAGATCCTCGCCGGATTCACATTTCCACAGAAGGAAACGATCGTCCGGGACGGGCGGTTTACGGAATTTCTGCACCACGCCGGTATCACGATGCTGGAGGACGAGACCGTCTGCATCAATAATGCATTCTATCTTGTCGGCCGCCGGGATAAGGATATGGCAAAAAAAGAACAGCTCCTGCGGAAAACCTTTTCTGAGATCACCGAACCTCTCGATCCCTCACTTCCCATCATCGTCATGGATCACCAGCCGGGAGAATTGTCAGAGGCCTCCGATGCCGGTGTCGACCTGGACCTCTCCGGACACACCCATGACGGTCAGATGTTTCCGGCAAACCTTGTGGTCCATTTTCTCTGGGAAAACGCCTGCGGAGTCCTGAAAAAGGGGGCTATGACGTCTATTGTCACCTCCGGCGCCGGTGTCTGGGGACCGGCGATGCGGGTCGGGACTAACAATGAAGTCGTGATCGCAAATGTGTCGTTTGATCCAGCCACAGACCAATAAGCTGTTGTTCCTATAAGTTGTTCCTACAAATAGTATAAACGAGAAAAACGGAGGTTTTATATGAAAGAATTTGTCAAGTCCATCACAAGCCCTTATGAAAAAGAACTGATCGAAACACGCCGTTACCTGCACCGACACCCGGAGCTCTCCTTTCAGGAGACAGACACTGCCGCTTACATCCGCAGCACCCTGAATGCCCTGAGCGTCCCGCTGATGGAAGGGATCTCCGGAACCAGCACGGTCGCTGTCATAAAAGGCGAAAAAACCGGCCCATGCATCGCGTTCCGCGCGGACATCGACGCACTCCCGGTGGAGGAAGAAAATGATCTCCCGTTTAAGTCCGAGGTTCCCGGCGTTATGCATGCCTGTGGACACGATATCCATACCGCAGTCCTTTTAACCTTCGCAAAGGTCCTCACAGCCCATCCGGAGCTTGTCCGTGGAACTGTGAAGCTGATCTTTCAGGCAGCCGAGGAAAAGCTCCCGGGAGGCGCTAAGGCGCTCTGCGAGGAAGGTGCCATGAAGGATGTCGATCTCATCTATGGTTTCCACTGTGCTTCCGCGTTTCCGCTCGGCACCATCGCCGTGACTCCCCGGGCGTATTCCGCAGCGATCGGTATTTATGAAGTGAAGATCCATGGAAAGGGCGGTCATGGCGGTTATCCGCAGAATGCCCTGAATCCGGTCCCCGTGGCCTGCATGGTCGGATCTGCTTTAAACCAGATCCTGGCTGAAAAAAAGAATCCGCTGGAAGGCGGTGTTCTTACGGTTTCCTATATAAATGGCGGCCAGTATCCGAATATCATCACGGATACCGTGACTCTTGGCGGCAATGTCCGCACTTTAAACAATGACCTGATCGACAAAGTCTTTGACTCCATCCACTCCATCAGCAGGGGGATCTGCGCCGGATTCGGCCTCACCTGCGATGTGACCACGACTCTGGGCTATCCGGCAGCCATCAACGTGCCGGAGGAGATCGAAACGGTCCGCAGTGTCACAAGAGACCTCGGATATACCGTCTACGAGCGCCCGGATGCCCTTGGCGGTGAGGATTTTGCCTACTATCTTCTTGAGAAGCCGGGTGCCTACTTCCAGATCGGAATGGCTGATCCCGAACGCCCGATTACCTCTTCCCCGCACCATAACTGCCATTTCCAATTAGATGAGCGCGGAATTTCAGAGGCGCTTGAGATGGAGCTTGGTCTGTACCTGCGCGTGACAGGACAGATGTAACCGTATAGAAAAAGCGGCTGTCATATCGGCAAAGCTTTGCCGGGCAGCCGCTCTTTTTCACTCTTTTTTACAAATCCTTCGCTCCAACAAGTCCGTAGGCCGACTCCGCGCTCCTCACAGCCCTCAGGATCGCCTCCGCCATAACCTGGGCACCGAGGGTTCCGACCATATCCTGATCTGCCTTCACATCGCCCACAGACAGCGCGTAGATGCTGTCTCCGTCGGAAGAAGTATGAACAGGGCGGATCGCCCGCGCATAGCCGTCGTGAGCCATCCCGGCGATCTTGCAGAGGCTGCTCTTCGGGAATGCCGCGTTCGTAATCACCGCACCGATGGTCGTATTCTCGGTCGCGCCGGTGAACTTGTTCTTGACCACTTCATAGCTCTTATAAACGGCTTCTTCTGTGTCCGCAAATGTCTTCCTGTCCGCATTTAAAAGACCGGCGACCTTCTTTCCGTCCTTCCAGTCATAGATATCGCCTCTCGCATTCACCGCAACGATTGCGCCGACCTTCAGATCCCCAATCTGCACCGCATAGCTTCCGATCCCGCCCTTCATGCAGAGAGACTTGTCCCCCAGCTTTCCGACGGACGCGCCTGTTCCAGCGCCGAAGTTTCCATCCTGATAATTATTCTTCTCCGCGCCCTCACACGCCGCGTATCCCATGGCCTTATCCGGTCTCGTCTTAAAATCCCCGACCATCAGGTCAAACAGGCAGGACTCGCATACAAGCGGCACCTTCGTGATTCCCACATCAAAGCCGATCCCACGTTCTTCCAGATACTCCATAACGCCCCCAGCCGCATCCAGGCCGAACGCACTTCCGCCGCTGAGTAAAACTGCCTGAATCACGTCAGCTGCCGCCATAGGCTTTAAAAGCTCTGATTCCCTGGATGCCGGACCGCCCCCGCGGACATCCAGCCCAGCTGCCGCGCCCCGCTCGCAGATAATAACCGTACACCCGGTCCCCGCTTCTTTATTCTCTGCGCTGCCGATCCTGATGTTTTCGATCTCTGTGATCTTGATTTCTTTCATCCTTTTAATCTCCCTTTAATTACCTGTGATTCCGAAACAGGATCCCCTGAATGAGGATCCTGTTGGTAAATTTTTCATACACTTCTTCTATTTATATAGTATATCACATTTTAAAATTAAATTAAAATCATAAAATCGGGAATATATAATGGATAACAAATATTTGAACGAATGATATGATTATTGAATGATTCGATATCAGTGTAACAAAAAACACCGTCCCGGCGGCTTATCATCCGCTAAAACAGTGCTTTTTTTCGTGCACCTTCAGGGATTCGAACCCTGGACAAATAGATTAAGAGTCTACTGCTCTACCAGCTGAGCTAAAGGTGCTTGGTTTGTTGTTTTTCTTTGTTTTGTTTGCCTCATCCGTGGCACGTTTTGTATTATAGGATAAACCAAGAAAAAAGTCAACACCTTTTTTGAAATTTTTTTAATTTTTTTGTTTTTCAAAAAACAGGTACAAATGAAACGATTAAAAAAGCCAGCAAACATGCAGGTTTGCCGGCTTTTCCATTATATTTCCTACAACATTTCCTTGATCGCATTTTCCAGAACTTCTTTATCCTGAAGTCCAACGCTCTTGGAAAAAACTTCTCCGTTCTTAAAAAGGATGATCGTCGGGATAGACATAACTCCGTAGCGGGCAGCAATATCACTGTTCTCGTCTACATCGAGTTTGCCGATCTTTACTTTTCCGTCGTACTCCTCAGCGAGCTCTTCGATCACCGGAGCCATCATACGGCACGGGCCGCACCATGTCGCAAAGAAATCCACAACTACCGGGATCTCTGAGCCCAGAACATCAGCATCAAAATTTGCGCTTGTAAATACTGTTTCCATATTATTTTCTCCTTCCATTAATATCCTGCTGCATTCAAAGCTTTTCCACCGCATTCGCTTACCGCTCCGGCGGTCACAGAAAACCTCTCTGCCGCGCTTATTTTTTCTTTCTGCCGCAGACAACATCATTTGCCTCGTCAAAACATTTCCTGATCCGGATAATTTTCCGATTCAGTTCCATCTTGTCGCAGGTTGCCTGTGAGAGCCACCGCTTTACACATGCCCACATACTCATCCGGCACACGGCCTTTCCGTCATTTCATGTCTATTATATGCAGATATTTATGACTTATCACGGCGGGCGGTCAGCTTACAGATCGGCTTCCCTTCCGCAGAGAACTTTGTCTCATACTCTGTCATAACATTTCCCTCGGCCATATCACTGTGGTGAAGATCAAATGTATGGGATGTCACCTGCCAGCCTGCCTCCGGAATGGATTCTAATGAATAGCGGAACAGGTCCTGATTATCAGTCTTAAACTCGATGATTCCGTCCGGCTGTAAAATCTTATCATACACGGCAAGGAAACGGTCCGATGTCAGACGGCGCTTCGCGTGGCGGTCCTTCGGCCACGGATCCGAGAAGTTTAGGTAGATCCGCTCCACCTCATTCTCCGCGAACACCTCCGTAAGCTCTAAGGCATCGATCCTCATAAAATAAATATTAGAAAGCTCCAGCTCCGCGCGCTTCTGAAGTCCGCGAAGCAGAACGCTGGAGTAACGCTCGATTCCCACGTAATTGATATCTGGGTTCATCTGGGCAAGCTCCATGATGAATTTTCCTTTTCCCATTCCGACCTCAATGCGGATCGGATTATCGTTTCCAAAAAATTCATGCCACCTTCCCTTCAGTGACTGCGGATCCTGGACCACATATGGGCTCTCAGCAATCTCTTCTTCCGCGCCTTTGATATGGCGTAATCTCATAATGTATTTCCTCCTGATATTGCTTGTGTCTCATTTTATCATTGAAAGCCTTATTTTGCAAGGTAACAGTGACGCGCAGAATTTTTCTTTCAATATATCTTTTGGAAACAGAAAATTCTTAAATTGTCCAAAAATTTTTCGTGCAATTTTCCCACTGTTCCAGTATAATAAAGATAATGGCTGACAAAATCGCTCTTTTCGTGTCTGCGATCGTTTCATCAGGCGCACAGCATTACATAGAAGAAAACGGCATCTGTGAGTATCCGGCACCTTCACCGGCACCGGATTTTCACCTTCACGCGCCGTTAAAATACATAAAACGGAGGGATTTATATGGCAAGAAACGACATTCCTAACGGATGGGATAAGATCCGTCAGAATGTTCAGGAGACCGAGCGTCTCATGGGACAAAAGCAATACAACCAGTCCATGATCAAAGCAAAACAGACCGTGGAATACATGGTTAAGCTCCAATGTGAACAGGCGGGGATCATGGAAGGCTCCATGGACTCTATGATCCACGAGCTCTACAACAACGGCTGGATCTCAAAATCCACCGCCGAGCACTACTTACAGATCTACGACATCGGCACAAAAGCCGCAAAAAACGGCGATAACGGTGCCTACAATGCAAACCAGGCCTACCACGTGCTGTCCCAGGAGATCTACTCCTTTGCAGACAACGGGAAAGCCCCCCGCGGAAGACGCCCGGCCGGTAGCCGTCCCCAGCAGTCCAGAAACCGCAGCGCCGGTTCCCGGCAGTCCGGAAGCGGCATGCAGCCGGCTGATCTTTTAAAATTTGTGGTTCCGATCGTCCTCGTGATCATCCTGATCGTCCTGATCCGTGTCCTCACGCCGAAGAAACCGGCTACAGAGGAGACCTCCGCACCAGTGATCACAACGGAAACAGCAGAGACCACAGCCCCGGAGACTGAACCGGAGAGCACAGCTTCCGGCTCCTCCTACAAGACAACAACGACCTTGAACGTCCGCAAAGAACCGTCCACCGACGCGGACCGCATCGGAAAACTGGACCCGGGCGCATCCGTTGAATATCTCCGCGACCACGACGATACCTGGGCCGTCATCAAGTACAACGGACAGGAAGCCTATGTCGCGAAGGAATTTCTAACAGCGGAGTAATAACTTATTGGAATATCAAATTCAAAAAAACTCTAAAGCCAATATTTAGGGCGGGATTCCGATAGATCCCGCCCTATTGCTGGCTTCAGAGTTCTTTTTTCATTTATACTACATTCTTACACCGTCACATCTCCCATCCCCGACGGGTCTTTCTCAAAATACTTACAGAAATAATTCACAAACTCATCCACCACCGGCTTATTTCCTGCCTCCTCAAACACCGTGACCACCAGGTCTCTCCTGCAGTTCGGGTAACGGATCGGGATCAGGACAACACCGTGCCCCGGCTTTCCACCCCAGGCTTTTTCCGGCCAGAAGCCGATTCCAAGCCCTGCCGCGATCAGGTTGCGCACCGACTCCGGACTGTTGCTCTCAAACACCGCCTGAGGGCGGATCCCCGCTCTCCGGCAGAAATCATCGCAGATCCCGCGGAGCTGCCAGCCGTTTCCGAGACGGATGAAATTTTCTTCCTTCACTTCCCGCAGATCGACGGTCTTATGTTTCGCAAACTTTGAATCCGGCGGTACTGCCAGAAAAATCTCCTCCCTCAGATATTCCCGTCTTACCACGCCATCCGGAAGTTCCTGCGGATGCGGAGGCGTCACAGATATAGCGATCCTTGATTCGATATGGATATCACAGCTCTCCGTCATCTCAAGCTGGGATACCTGAAACTGGACATCCGGTTTCAGGGCCCGATAGGAAATAATACTGTTCGTAATGAGGTTCGACGCGGACAGGAAATTTAAATAGATCGTGCGCTCCGATGAATAAACCGACTCCCAGAGCTCATCCTTTAGATTATCGATGGATTCCAGAATCGGGATCAGGCGTTTTTTCAGGAGTTTCCCCTGTTCGTTGAGCTCGATCCGGTGATTTTTCCGGTCAAAAAGACTTACGCCGAGCTCCGTCTCCAGACGCTTGATGGACTGGGACAATGCCGGCTGGGCGATATGCAGATCTTCTGCCGCTTTTGTCAGATTTTCATACCGCGCTGCCGCCAAAAAATACCGAAACTGCTGGATTTCCATATCATTCCCCCTTTTTCTTTCGCGCCTTAACGATCATGTTAATTTTGTGCTAATTTTTTGTTCATTTATAGCATTTTCCGATTATTATAACATTCATGTTATAACAGCATAATTATTATATATTTGAAATTCCTGATTTTCAAGCTATATTATAATGTTACCGGGGTCAGACACCCAGGAAAACCTGACTTGAATTTTACCGCATAAAACTCCGAGGTTTCTGGCCCCATCCCCCCGGATGAGGGAAAATCCTTCTCAGAAAGGAGACAAATCAATGAACAATATCATCAATCAGCTCTCCCAGATTGAAGAAAAGACTGTCGCGATCTTAGACGGCGCTGCTGACAAGAAAAAAACTCTTGCAGCAGAATATGAGGCAAAGACGAAACAGTTTGACGAGGAGCTGAATCATGAAACCGAACTGGAGATCCAGTCCATGCGCCAGAAAATGGAGGCAGAAGCCGCCGCGGAGCTTGACAGGCAGAAAACCGCCGCCGGTGACCAGATCGCCCGCCTGGAACAGCATTACGAAGAAAAGCATTCCTGGTATGTGGACTCCCTCTTCCGTTCTATGACCGAGGTGTGATCTATGGGAAGTCTCATCACTTACAGTGCGATCGCTGCCAAGCTTGCCGCGATGCGCGGGCATTTCCTCACGGATGATGAGTTCTCGGTCCTCGCGGGAATGGAGAATGTACCGGCTGCCGTCGAATACCTGAAAAGTTCTCCCGCCTACAGGGATGTTTTTTCCGGTGTTGAAAATGAGGAACTCCACAGAAGTAAGATCGAAGAGCTTTTGTGGCACTCCCTCTACGGTGATTTCTCAAGGCTGTTCCGATTCGCAAACGGAACCCAGAGAAAATTTCTGGATCTCTACTTTCTCCATTTCGAGATCGATGTCATGAAACGGTGTCTGAGGGACGCGGTTTCCGGAAAACGCTCAGATCTGAACTTTAAGAGCTTTGAGCCCTTCTTCCGAAAGCACTCCCACCTGGATTTCACCGCCCTGACTGATTCAAAAGATCTGGACGAATATCTGGACAGCATTCAGAACACCCCTTATTATGGTCCGTTAAAGGACTTAAGGGATCAGGGCATCACTTCCCTGTCTGAGTTCGAATCTGCTCTGGACATCCTGTACTTCATCCGTTTCTGGAAAAGTTTAAAAGACCAACTTTCAAAAGACGACCGGGAGGCCATCGCCGACTGTGCCGGTGAAAAGATCGATCTTTTAAATATTGAATGGCTCGCAAGAGCGAAACGCCACTACAAATTATCTGCCGATGCCATTATGGAGCTTCTGATCCCCGTATGGCACCGTTTAAAAAAGTCTCAGGCAAGAGAGCTTGCCGAAGCGCCGTCTATAGAGGAATTCGACCGGATCCTAAAGGGGACCCGCTACGGAAACCGGATCTTTCGGGCATCCGGCGAACAGCAGGAGAATCCGGAACTGCATTCCCTGTTCCGGGCGCTTCTGGATGCTGTGTACAGCAAATCCGGACGGAATGATCCGTATTCCGCGGCTGCGTTAAACAGCTACTTCTATTTTAAGGAAGAGGAGATTAGAAAAATCATCACCACCGTTGAGGGGATCCGTTACAGCCTTGGCAGTTCAGAAATTCTCACCTGCCTGGCAGAAAGTTAGAAAAGGGGGTATGCTTTGTGATCGAAAAAATGAAATTCGTCAGCATCTCCGGGCCAAAGAACGATCTGGACCGAATGGTCAACCAGTATCTCTCCCACTATGAGATCCAGCTGGAAAACGCGCTGACCGAATTAAGATCCGCATCAAAATTAGAACCATATCCCGGAACCAATCCATACCGGGAACCGCTTCAGAAAGCGCAGAAACTTCTCGCTTCCTGTCCCGGCGCAAAACAGCAGGAGATTTCCACCGGAACAATGCCTGTGGAGAACGCCATCACACTTGTAAATGACATGGATACGGAGCTCGCCGCCTCCGATGAGGAGCGGGAGTCCTTAAAGGCAAAAGAAAAAGAAGTCTCTTCCCTGTTGGATCAGGTACGCCTGTATGTGGAACTGGACTTCGATATTCCGGCAATTCTGAAGCTGAAGCACATCAAATACCGGTTCGGACGTATCAGAAAGGAAAGTTTCCCACAGCTTCAGGCATTCGCCGACCGCTCGGATGAGACGATCCTGTTCAAATGCCACGAATCAGACCACTATATTTCTTTGCTCTACTTCACACCGGATATCACCTCCGACCGGATCGACACCGTCTTCTCGTCCCTGCAGTTCGAGAGGATCTATCTCCCGGATGAGTACGCCGGAACCCCGAAGACCGAGGTCGAACGTCTGGAAAACGAGCTTGCAAATCTGAAAGCAAAGGAACAGGCCCTGGACGCAAAAGATTCCGGGTACCTGCTGACGAGACAGACCGGTCTCCGGGATGCCAGCCAGGTGCTGAAATCCTATGAAGCAAACTTCAATGTGAGAAAGTATGCGGCATGCACCCATGATAAGGATCATCCGTTCTACATTCTCTGCGGCTGGATGACAAAAGAGGACGCGGAAGCTCTCCACAGGGACCTCGCAAAGGACGCGGACACATTCTTCGTCTTAGAGGACAGCAAAGAGCACGTGACTAGCATTCCGCCCACCAAGTTAAAAAACATTCCGCTGCTGCGGCCGTTTGAGATGTTCGTAAAGATGTACGGACTTCCGTCCTACGGCGAGTTTGATCCGACGCTTCTGATCGCCATCACCTACTCCATCTTCTTCGGCTTCATGTTCGGAGATGCCGGACAGGGACTTGTCCTTCTGATCGGAGGTTTCCTGCTCTATAAGTTCAAAAAAATCGATCTGGCAGCCATCGTCTCCTGCTGCGGATTCTTCTCAACGATCTTCGGATGTCTCTTCGGAAGTGTCTTCGGATTTGAAGATGTGATCCCGGCGCTGTGGTTAAAGCCGACCGAAGCCATGACGGATCTTCCGTTTGTGGGTCGTCTGAACACCGTGTTCGTCGTTGCCATTGCTCTCGGCATGGGAGTCATCCTCTTTACGATGATCTTAAACATGATTACGAGCTTTAAGAACCATGACACCGAAAAGACCTGGTTCGATACAAACGGTCTCGCAGGCTTTGTCTTTTATTTCAGTCTTGCAGCCACCATCGTGATGTTCATGAGCGGACATACACTCCCGGCGGCAGCGGTCCTGATCATCATGTTCGTCCTGCCGCTTCTCGTGATGTTCTTTAAGGAACCGCTCACAGCAGTTCTGGAAAAGAAATCTGAGAAGATCTCCGGTGGCGTGGGAATGTTCATCACACAGGGATTTTTCGAGCTGTTTGAAGTACTCTTAAGCTACTTCTCCAACACGCTTTCCTTCGTCCGTGTGGGTGCATTCGCCGTCAGCCATGCAGCCATGATGCAGGTTGTTTTAATGCTCGCAGGCGCAGAAACCGGAGCACCGTCCATACCGGTCATTGTTCTCGGAAACCTGTTCGTGTGCGGCATGGAGGGCCTGATCGTCGGGATCCAGGTACTCCGTCTCGAGTACTACGAGCTGTTCAGCCGGTTCTATAAAGGAAGCGGCCGGGAATTTAAACCGTTCTACGAGAAATAAGAATAAATGGTAACTGTTCAGTAGGTCTGCGCACTTGCTGCGCTGACCGTAATAAAACATAGGCTGGAAGGCAAAAATCCCATCAGCGAAGCTGATCCGGAATGGATTTTTGCGTGTAACTATGAAGGCACTGAATCGTTACAATAAATGGTAAAATACAGATTTTAGGAGGTCATCGTCATGACAATCGCAGTAAAACTTCTTTTAACCGTTGCACTTATTTTCAGCATTGCTGTCCCCTTCGGAGCTTTCGCCGCAGGTGAAAAGACAAAAGGACGCTATAAAACAGCCCTCGCAGCCAACACCGTAATGTTCTTCGGAACCATGCTCTTCGCCGTCTGCGTACTCTTTGGCGGCACTGCATTCGCAGCCGAGTCCACAGCTGCAGCCGGCGGCATCTCCACCGGTATGGGCTACATCGCAGCTGCTCTTTCCACCGGACTTTCCTGTATCGGCGGCGGCGTTGCCGTTTCCGCGGCAGCATCCGCAGCACTTGGCGCTATCAGTGAGGATTCCTCCATTCTTGGTAAATCTCTTATCTTCGTAGGTCTTGCCGAAGGTGTCTGCCTGTACGGACTTATCATCTCCTTCATGATCATCGGTAAACTTTAATGCCTGACAACATGGCTGAACTATTACCAGGAATGGAGACCGGCTATGAGAATGTATTTGATCAGCGATAATACCGACACGCTGACCGGCATGCGGCTGGCGGGCGTGGACGGTGTGATCGCAAATGAAAAAGGAACGCTGGAAAAGGCGTTGAACGAAGTGTTAAAAGACAAAAATATCGGGATCATCCTGCTCACCGAAGCTCTCGGAAAGAAGTATCCGGAGCTGGTTAAGACGGTACGCACAGAACATAAAAAGCCGCTTCTCATCGAAATCCCGGACCGCCACGGAACAGGACGGCGGCCCGATTTCATCACGGCATATGTAAATGACGCGATCGGACTAAAGTTATAGTATGCACACAGCGGTTCCGTCCGCAGGCGACAGCGATCCGGAACCGCTGCAGATCGATATTGGAATCAAGGAGGTGGCTGCTTTGACAACCGAAGAAAAATTACAGCATTTTGAAGACATCTGCACAGGCGACGCATTAAAGAAATACGAGCAGGCAGTCTCTGATTATACCGCTTATGAGGAAAAGATCCTGAATGAGCATAAAGAAAACGCCAGAAAGCAGGCAGCATTGCAGATCGCTGCCGAAAAAGAGAGGATCGCACGGGAGACCAACAAAAACCTGTCCTTAGGCCAGATCGAGATCCGCCGTTCCTACAGCAGAAAAGATGAGGAACTCCGCGGAAAAGTCTTCTCCGAGCTTCGCGACAAACTGGCGCGGTTCATGGAGACCCCGAAATATGACGCACTCTTAGAGGCGCAGATCAAAAAAGAAAAAGCATTTGCAGGATCCAGTGAGATCCACATCTATATCGACCCGTCCGACAAGGAAAAGCAGAATCTTTTATCCTTAAGGACCGACTGCGACATCCGCGTCAGCCAGTACCCGTTTCTCGGCGGCACGCGGGCCGTCATCGCCTCGAAAAATATCCTGATCGATAACTCCTTTGAGACGAAGCTCAAAGAAGCTGAACAGGACTTCCAGTTCTCACTGTAACTGTGCGATACGTTTCCGCGGGCAGCGCGGTACACGCGCAGACCTGCCGGCCAGTTACTTTTTATAACATTTTTGGAGGAAATCAACATGGCTGCAAAAGGCACAATTTACGGGATCAACGGCCCGATCGTCTATATTGCCGGTGATTCCGGTTTTCAGATGAATGAGATGGTCTACGTCGGAGAGGCAAACCTCGTCGGCGAGGTCATCGGACTGACCTCCGAACGCACAACGATCGAGGTCTATGAGGAGACCACAGGTCTGAAGCCCGGAGAGCCGGTCACAGGAACAGGAGCTCCTGTCTCCGTCACACTTGCCCCCGGCATTATCACAAATATTTTTGATGGAATCGAACGTCCGTTAGCCGCTATCAAAAAATCCAGCGGCTATTATATTGAACGCGGTGTTCATGTAACATCCCTTGATACAGAAAAGAAATGGCAGACCCACATGACCGTAAAGCGCGGTGATCATGTCTACGGCGGCACCATCATCGCGGAGGTCCCGGAGACGAGAGCCATTACCCATAAAGTCATGATCCCGCCGGATCTGGAGGGCGATGTCCTCTCCGTTGTCTCCGACGGTGAATATACGATCAATGATACACTGCTCACGATCATGACAAAGGACGGAACGGAAAAAGCGATCACTATGACACAGAAATGGCCGATCCGCATCCCGCGTCCGACCGTAAAGCGCTATCCGGCATCCAAACCGCTGATCACAGGACAGCGTATCCTTGACACCCTGTTCCCGCTCGCAAAGGGCGGCACGGCGGCGATCCCGGGCGGATTCGGTACCGGAAAGACCATGACCCAGCACCAGATCGCCAAGTGGTCCGATGCCGATATCATCATCTACATCGGCTGCGGCGAGCGTGGAAATGAAATGACACAGGTTCTGGAGGAATTCAGCGAGCTGATCGACCCGAAGAGCGGAAATCCACTGATGGAGCGGACTACGTTGATCGCCAATACCTCCAACATGCCGGTTGCCGCCCGTGAGGCGAGTCTTTACTCCGGCCTGACACTTGCAGAATACTACCGCGACATGGGATACAACGTAGCGATCATGGCAGACTCCACCTCCCGTTGGGCTGAGGCGCTCCGCGAGCTCTCCGGCCGTCTGGAGGAAATGCCGGCCGAGGAAGGTTTCCCGGCTTATCTGGCATCCCGGCTGTCCCAGTTCTATGAGCGTGCCGGAATGGTCCAGAACTTAAACGGAACGGAAGGTTCCGTATCCATCATCGGAGCCGTATCCCCTCAGGGCGGCGATTTCTCCGAGCCGGTCACACAGAACACCAAGCGTTTCGTCCGCTGCTTCTGGGGACTTGATAAGAACCTCGCCTACGCGAGACACTTCCCGGCGATCCAGTGGCTGACCAGTTACTCGGAATACCTCACGGATCTTTCTTCCTGGTACTCTGAGCATGTGGATAAAAACTTTGTCAATTACCGTAACCAGCTCGTCACGATCCTGAATCAGGAAAGCAGCCTGATGGAGATCGTAAAACTGATCGGATCCGATGTTCTCCCTGATGACCAGAAGCTCGTTCTCGAGATCGCCAAGGTTATCCGTCTCGGTTTCCTTCAGCAGAACGCTTTCCATAAGGAAGATACCTGCGTTCCGCTGAAAAAGCAGTTTAAGATGATGGAGATCATCCTTTATCTCTATAAAAAATCCCGTGCCCTCGTTGCCATGGGCATGCCGGTATCCGTCCTCAAAGAAGAAAAGATCTTTGAGAAGATCATTTCCATCAAATATGACGTCCCGAATGACCGTCTCGACATGTTTGACGACTATAAGAAGCAGATCGATGACTTCTACAATTCCGTCATCGAGCGCAACGCATAAGGAGGCAGATCACAATGGCAGTCGAATATCTTGGCCTTAGTTCCTTAAACGGCCCTCTTGCCGTCCTCGAAGGCGTTTCCGGGGCATCTTATGATGAAATCGTGGAAATGACCGTCGACGGAAAAGAAAAGAAGCTCGGACGCATTATCGAGGCGTACGAGGATAAAGCCGTGATCCAGGTGTTTGAGAGCACCGGAAACATGGCATTGAAAAACACTCATACCCGTCTCACCGGACATCCGATGGAGATCGGCGTCTCCGCCGATATGTTAGGCCGTACTTTTGACGGTCTGGGAAATCCCATCGACGGTCTGGGACCGATCTTAGCTGATAAAAAACTGGATGTAAACGGAAAGCCGTTAAACCCGGTAGCCCGTGAATATCCGCGAAACTATATCCGTACCGGTATCTCCGCCATCGATGGCCTGATGACCCTGATCCGCGGACAGAAGCTCCCGATCTTCTCCGGAAACGGACTTCCCCACGACCAGCTGGCAGCGCAGATCGTCATGCAGTCCTCTCTGGGAGACAATTCCGATGAAAAATTCGCCGTCGTATTCGCAGCTATGGGCGTCAAGTACGATGTTGCCGAATACTTTGAACGTACCTTCCGCGAGAGCGGCGTTCTGGACCATGTTGCCATGTTTATCAATCTTGCAAATGACCCGGTCGTCGAGCGTCTGATCACACCGAAGGTTGCCCTCACAGTTGCCGAATACCTCGCATTTGAAAAGGGCATGCATATCCTGGTCATCCTGACGGATATGACCTCCTACGCTGAGGCGCTGCGTGAGGTCTCCTCCTCAAAGGGCGAGATCCCGTCCCGTAAGGGATATCCGGGATACTTATACAGTGATCTGGCATCTCTCTATGAGCGCGCCGGAATCGTCGCCGGAGTCAACGGATCTGTCACACAGATCCCGATCCTTACCATGCCGAACGATGATATCACCCACCCGATCCCGGACCTTACCGGTTACATCACAGAAGGTCAGATCGTTCTGGACCGCAGCTTAAACGGTCAGTCCATCTACCCGCCGATCAGCGTGCTTCCGTCCCTGTCCCGTCTTATGAAGGACGGCATCGGTGAGGGATTTACCCGTGAAGATCATCAGGATGTGGCAAACCAGCTGTTTTCCTGCTACGCAAAGGTGGGCGACGCGAGAGCCCTCGCATCTGTTATCGGTGAAGATGAGCTCTCCCCGATCGATAAAAAATATCTGGAATTCGGCCGGGAATTTGAAAAACGGTTCATCGGACAGGATATCCATGACAATCGTACCATCATCGACACCTTAAACATCGGCTGGGAGCTTTTAGGACTTCTTCCGAGAGAAGAGCTCGACCGTATTGACACGAAGATCTTAGACAAGTATTATAAATCTGCAGACGCCGCTTCAGACGCTTCATAAGGAGGGGATCTCATGAATCCGAACACATTCCCCACCAAGGGAAATCTGATCCTTGCGAAAAACTCCCTCGCCCTTGCGACTCAGGGGTACGGACTGATGGATAAAAAGAGGAACATCTTGCTGCGGGAGCTTATGGGCCTGATCGATCAG
This sequence comes from Clostridium sp. MCC328, assembly GCF_018785465.1. Classification (NCBI taxonomy): domain Bacteria; kingdom Bacillati; phylum Bacillota; class Clostridia; order Eubacteriales; family Clostridiaceae; genus Clostridium; species Clostridium sp. MCC328. The sequence continues at coordinate 25,533 of NZ_WQPW01000040.1, read as the reverse complement.
GCAAAAGCGATCCAGTCCGAGATCGATTCCACTTTTACCGCCGCCTACAAGGCACTCCAGAAGGCCAATATCGAGATGGGAATCCACTATGTGGAGGAGATCGCAGGTTCACTTCCCGTCACGGATGATATCCGGATCAAGGCGCGCAGCATCATGGGAACGGAGATCCCGCTTGTCGAGTATACACCGTCAAAAGATGAAAAACCGCCTTATTCGTTTTACAGCACCAGCGATTCGCTGGACGAGGCACGGATCGCCTTCGAGCGCGTGAAGGAACTGACCACAGACCTCGCAACCGTGGAGACATCCGCCTACCGTCTTGCCGAGAGCATTAAGAAGACCCAGAAGCGGGCTAATGCACTAAAGAACATCACGATCCCGTCATACCAGGCACTTGTGAAGGACATCACCAACGCCCTGGAGGAAAAGGACCGCGAGGAGTTCACAAGACTAAAAGTAATCAAACGGAGTACCACGAAATGACAAAAACAGCAAAGACCATTACCTACGCCGCCGGGATCTTCACCGCGTTCTGGCTGATCATCGCGTTCCTTATCACGTCCGTTGAGGCGGTCGCCTACTGGATGCCGGGATATTATGAGAAGGAATACACGAAATATCAGGTTCTGAATGATCTTCCTGAAATGACCATGGACGATCTTCTTGACGTCACCGACCAGATGATGGCGTTTCTTCGCGGAAAGCGCGAGGATCTTCACGTATACACCACCATGGGCGGGGAATACCGGGAATTTTTTAATGACCGGGAGATTGCCCACATGGAGGACGTGCAGGGACTCTTCATCGGCGGCCTGTGGCTCCGCCTGATCGGGATCCTGATCACCCTATGCTTCGCGGCCCTGGCTTATTTCTGGGGACGTAAGAGTGCGGAGCGGACAGAGGCGTTAAAGCGCCTGATCCCGAAATCCCTCTGTATCGGCACCGGCGCGGTCTTTGCCGTAGCACTGGCCCTGATCGGCATTATATCCACAGACTTCTCAAAATATTTCATTGTTTTCCACAAAATCTTTTTCAACAATGATCTGTGGGTCCTCGATCCACGCACCGACATGCTCATCAACATCGTTCCGGAAGGTTTCTTTTTCGATACCGCCGCCCGGATCGCGATGGTATTTGCAGGGATCGTTATGGTATTTTTTGTTGGAAATCTGGTATTATATAAAAGAGCCGGCAGATAGATCTGTCGGCTCTTTTTATATCATTTATCGGTTGCAGCCCTGTCTTCAAACTGCTATAATCCATAGTACGAGTACTGTGATCATTCAATCCTTCACAATTACAGGCAAAAATCCATTCCTGATCGGCTGTGCCGATGGGATTTGAGACATCAAAACAGCCGCCACGTCGGGTAAACATGGCGGCAATTTTTTCAAGGAGTTCCATGAAACGAATTTTAAGTATTTTTCTCTGTCTGACGCTGATCCTCGGTTTTTGTCCGGGACAGACGGCATATGCGGCGGCTGAGTGGCCGTCGGAGATCTCGATCTCAGCGGACGGCGGGATCCTAATGGACATCAATTCGGGAGCGGTTTTGTTCGAGAAGAACAGCCATGAACCGTATTATCCGGCAAGTATCACAAAGATCCTGACGGCACTGATCGTGATTGAAAACTGTGGGCTTGATGAGACCGTGACGTTCTCCAACACAGCGGTGAACTCTCTTGAGCCGAACTCCTCCATTCTGGGGGCCCGCGCCGGAGATACGTTAAGTGTCCGGGACTGTCTTTATGCCCTGCTTTTACAGTCCGCGAATGAGGTTGCAAACGCTCTGGCCGAACACTGCGCAGGCAGTATTGATGCTTTTGCGGAGAAGATGAATGAGAAGGCGGCGGAGCTTGGATGTACGGACTCCCATTTCGCAAACCCGAGCGGTCTGAATAATCCGAATCACTATGTGTCCGCTTATGACATGGCACTGATCGCAAAGGCGGCGTTTAATAATCCGACATTTGTAGAGGTTGATTCCACGACGTACTATGACGTTCCTGCGGGGAAATTAAAGCAGTACCCGGATGGCTGGCGCTACTACGCCCACCACAGAATGCTGCGGCGGAATGATTCCCTTTATTACGACGGTGCCATCGGCGGAAAGACCGGTTACACCTTGCTTGCGGGAAATACATTGGTGACATGCGCGGAGCGCGATGGAATGAAGCTCATAGCTGTCGTTCTCAATGGTCACCAGACCCATTATTCCGACACAAAAGCACTGTTTGACTATGGATTTAAAAATTTCAAGTCCGTTCCGGTTGCGGATCAGGACAGCACTTACAGCAAGGTGGCTGATGATCTGACGATCTCCGGGATCTTTTCCGGGAGTGCTACAAGACTCACGGTAAATAAAAACAGCGCGGTGACTTTACCTGCGGATGGGAGCTTCTCCGATGTGACTTCCACACTGGACTACGACCTGACTGACGATGCACCGGATGGGGCGATTGCACGGATCGATTACCGCTATGGGGATAAGCTTGTGGGACAGGCTTATCTGGAGGCGACTGTGACACAGGGATATGTGCCCGGAGCAGTGAATCAGAGCACGGATACCGCGGAGACTGAGACTGTGGCTGAAACCATTCCTTCTAAGGCACCTGACAAGGAAACCGAACCTTCCTCTAAAAAAACGGGCAGCAATAAGACATCCTGGACCTCCTCTCCTGCTTTCGGCATTGTTAAGAAAGTCCTGATCGCTGCCGCTGTCATCGGAGCCATCGGCGGCGCCGTCTCCGGAATCATGATCTATCAGAAAAACAAGGCCCAGAACGAGCGTTTTCTCCGTCATCAGCGGCGCGAAAAACGTTTAAAGGAATGGGGATATTCTTCCACAGAATTTGATATGATCATGGAAAAGCACTTAAGATCCAAGTCCGGGATTAAGCAGCCGGGATTCCGGGAGCGGCTCAGAGATCGTTTTCGGAGACGATAAGTTTTATTTTATGTAAACTAAAAGAGCAGATGTATGCTTTTTGAAGCAATACCTCTGCTCTTTTTCTATCTTTTCACATCCGTTTTTTCAGGAGCAAAGTGCTCAATTGCTGCCGTATCTTCCGGGCTGCCGCCTCTATTCCACTCCATGGAGTTTCTTCTGCCTGCTTTTCTCCGCACGGCGGATCCGGGCCTCCTCTTTTTTCAGGAAAACAGCTTCTGCACCTTCCTCATCCACCGGTTTTACCGTCTTTACGGCAAAAACTCTGCCGTCCTCCGACTTTTTCATCCGGATTTTTCCTTTCATCATGCCGTGTTCCGGACATGTCGCAAGGCAGAGGTAATAGCGCTGCCCCGAGGAAAACCAGCGGATCTTTTTCCTCAACATCCGGCGGCACTTCGTGCAGACAACATCTGTCACCCGCTTCTCCTCCATCGCCTCTTCCTTTGTCTCAAACATCCGGGACACAAACTTCGTGTACTCCGGGAAACGCAGCGTGAACTCCTCATCCTCGCTCTCCGGCGGCATATAGTAGTCCACGGACACATAGTCCTTCACAGACTCAAAATCCATGGCCCGCATCACACGTCCCGTATACTCTGCGTCGCCAAGCGCCCTATGAAACGGCGCGTCCACGTCAAGTGCAAAGGACTCCACCGCCTCATCCAACGAAATTCTCGCCTTTCCGTCCTGATAACACAGGCTGTACAGTTTCTGGACATCATAAAAAAGGAACGGTTTCGGGAACGGGATCGTCATCCCATGATAGACCATGTTCCTCTGCAGTTCCGTAAGGTCCATACTTCCCCAGGTGCAGAATATGCAGTCCTCTCCGCACCATTTAAGGAAATCCTCCATTACCGCCGCAAACGGCTCTCCATCCCGCTCTAACTCTTCGATGGAAACATGGGTCACCTCAGAGATGATCCGGTGCATCTGGCGGTACACGCAGGGACGGATGATCCGGTGAAACTCTGCGACCTTCTCACGCTCTTCATTCAGTTTTACTGCTCCGATCTCAAAGATCTCAAAAGGAAGCCGCTCCACAGACGCTTCTTTACCGCCCGGGTTCTGGTTCCATTCCAAATCAAATACAATAAAATTTTTCATAATACAAGAGTATAGCACAGTTTTTTCTGCCCGTCACTGAGAAAATTGTTGCTGTACACGGGCAGGGATCAGTCGCTTACTTTTTTCTTGCACTCTGTTTCAAATAATCCTATAATAAGCATAGTTTGAGATAGAAAAACTACAGCAACAGCGTTTCCGCCTCTGTAGGATCACTCAGGTAAGACCATCTGCTTCTGATCTGGTGCTTTTATCTGGAGATTTGCTGCGCTGGAACGCGGAAAGGATTCTTATCATGAAACACATCACAGGACTTGCGCATATCGCGCTTTTCACAAAGGATCTTGAAACATCCATAAAATTCTACGAATGTCTCGGTGGAAAGGTCACTGGACAGGCCGATGTCCAGAAGCCGCTTGGAACTAACCACATCAAGATCGTCAGCATGCCGGGCTTTGACCTCGAGATCATCGAGCCACATGACGGCACTGATGTGACCGCCCAGGGCGGTCTCTTCCCGCACATCGCAATCGAAGTCAATGACATCGACGCTGCCATCGCAGACTTAAAGGCAGCCGGGATCACAAACTTCCGGGGCGGTGTCGACAAGGCAGCTGACCTCCCGATCTTCGGCGGCATCCGCAACGCATTTTTTATCGGACCGAACGGAGAACAGCTGGAGCTTTTACAGCATCTGTAAAATTCGGTTGACCGCAGATCATGCGGATCACTGTAATTTAAGTACATAAGTAAAGTCCCCGGATAAGGAACTACCGCAGCTGGTCAACTGACCGATGGCACATTCCCTATCCGGGGGCTTTTTATCTTATCCCAATAACGCCTTCAAATCCTCCTCCGGCGTTGTCACCGGCCCGATTCCATAATTTTCCACAAGGAAATTCAGGATATTCGGGGAGAGGAACGCCGGTAAGGACGGGCCGAGGCGGATATTCCTGATCCCAAGATGCAGGAGTGTCAGGAGAATACACACTGCCTTCTGCTCATACCAGGAGAGCACGAAGGACAGCGGAAGCTCGTTCACCTCGCACCCAAACGCCTCAGCCAGCGCCATAGCCACCTTGATGGCACCGTAGGCATCGTTGCACTGGCCCATGTCCATGATCCGCGGGAGACCGCCGATATTTCCAAGGTCCAGATCATTAAAGCGGAACTTGCCGCACGCCAGTGTCAGGACAATGCTGTCCGCCGGAGTCTGCTTTACAAAATCCGTATAGTAGTTTCTTCCCGGCTTCGCGCCATCGCAGCCCGCAACGAGGAAGAAATGTCTGATCGCGCCGGATTTTACCGCGTCGATGACCTGATCAGCCATGGAAAGGATCGTTCCATGTCCGAATCCTGTCATGACCTGAGTTCCGCCGTTGATTCCCGTAAACTGGCGGTCTTCCTGATATCCGCCGAGTTCCAGCGCCTTCTCGATCACCGGGGTAAAGTCTTTCTCATCATCGATATGAACCATTCCCGGATATGCTACGACCTCCGTCGTGAACACGCGGTCCGCGTAGGATTTCTTCGGCGGCATCAGGCAGTTTGTGGTAAAGAGGATCGGAGCCGGGATATCCGCAAATTCCTTCTGCTGATTCTGCCATGCAGTTCCGAAATTGCCCTTTAACTGCGGATACTTTCTGAGCTCCGGGTAAGCGTGGGCCGGCAACATCTCGCCGTGGGTGTAGATGTTAACGCCTTTTCCCTCTGTCTGCTTTAAGAGAAGCTCCAGGTCCTTGAGGTCATGTCCCGTCACAACGATAAACGGTCCTCTTTCTACTACAAGCGGTACGCTGACCGGGATCGGAGTCCCGTAAGTTCCCGTGTTTGCTGCGTCCAGCATCGCCATGCAGGTGAGGTTCACCTCGCCGACCTTCAGGACCGTCGGGAGCAGGCTTTCGACGGTGCCGTCTTTTGCGATCTCCCGGAGCCCCGTTAAGAAGAACTGGTTTACCGTCTCATCAGATGCCCCCAGCATCAGCGCATGGTACGCGTACGCCGCCATACCCTTTAATCCGAACAGGATCAGGGATTTCAGGGAGCGGATATCAGGGTCCATGTCCCACAGCAGACCGAGATTATAATCATCCGTATCTTGCACACTTGCTGCCGCACCTGACTCTCCCGCTGCCTTTTCGCGCGGTCCTGCACTTTTCTTCACCGGCGCTGCGAGCAGCCGCTCCTTCTCCCTGTGCGTCTTCTCAATCTGCGCCCGGATCGCGTCATCATCAAAGCTTACATTCGTAAGTGTCGTAAAAAGCCCCTCGATCACCGTGCGGTACACTCGATCTCCCGGACATTCCACGCCTTCTGCCGCTCTCGCAAGCCCGATCATCGCACCTACAAGCTGGTCCTGCAGCCTTGCTGTCTCCGCCGTCTTTCCGCAGACACCCGTGCCCCCGGTACATCCCGCGCAGCCTGCGGTCTGCTCACACTGATAACAGAACATTTTTTGATCCATTTCATATACCTCCATATATTTCCCCGACTCTTCCCGCGTGACTCCAGGCAGCCCATACAAGCAGCCAACACTGTCTTCGCAGTTTTGCCGATCTCAAATTATCCTGACACGCCTGCCGTCCCTGCGGCAGCCATAACCGATAAGTCATCATGTTTCCCTGTCCGGCACCGCCGAACCATGTACACATTATATCCGCGAAATCAGCTTTCGTATGTTGTAATTACAACATTTTTAAACAGACCACCTGGAAATAATTTCTACACGTCCACCTCTCACACTTTTCGCAGACCAGAACGGATCCAGCCACTCTTTATAATTTCCTGTGCGAATCAGGAATTTTCAGAACTTTAAAATCCATAAATTTCGCTTTTCTTTACATCCATAAACGTTTATAATGGAACAAATGCTTTATGAAAGGATTCAGATTATGTTTCGTATTCTTTCCGCTTTCAGACGGTTAAATTCATTTCAGATCATTGTTTTAGGCTTTGCCTTCGTGATCTTGCTCGGCGCCGGCATCCTGATGCTGCCGGTATCCTCCGCGGACGGAAGCTGGACTCCATTTGTAAACGCCCTGTTTACCTCCGTCACCTCCGTCTGCGTGACCGGTCTTGTGGTCTGTGACACCGGAACCTACTGGTCTTCCTTTGGACATGCCGTAATTCTGCTTCTGATCCAGACCGGCGGTCTCGGCGTTGTGACGATCTCCGCTTCCTTTACGATCCTCTCCGGAAAGAAGATCGGTCTTTCCCAGCGGAGTATCATGGCAGAATCGGTCGCTGCCCCTCAGCTCAGAGGAGTTGTCCGCCTGACCGGTTTTATTGTAAGAGTCACTCTCGGTATCGAACTGATCGGCGCTCTCCTGATGGCACCTGTATTCTGCCGCGATTTTGGTCTTTTCCGGGGACTCTGGATGTCTTTATTCCACTCCGTATCCGCATTCTGCAATGCCGGAATCGATCTGCTTGGTGTCCGGGGAGCATATTCCTCCCTGACATCCTACGCATATGACCCGCTGATCAATCTCGTGATCATCCTGCTTATCGTGATCGGCGGAATCGGTTTCCTGACCTGGGATGATATTTACAGAAACCGGCACCATATTTCCCGATACCGGATGCAGAGTAAGGTCATCCTCTCCTACTCGCTGGCACTGATCTTTATCCCGGCTATCCTCTTCTTTTTTCTGGAATTTCAGGATATCCCGGCCGGAAAACGGATCCTTGTATCCTTATTCCAGTCGGTGACAACGCGAACTGCCGGTTTTAATACAGCGGATCTTTCCTCCATGCGGGAATCCGGCCAGCTCCTTATGATCCTTCTCATGCTGGTCGGCGGAAGTCCGGGATCCACCGCCGGCGGAATCAAGACGACCACTCTGGCCGTTCTGATCTCCTGTGCGACTGCTGTCTTTGCCAGAAAGGACAGCCCGGAAATGTTTAAACGGCGTATTATCCCCGATATTGTTGCCACGGCGATCGCGATCTTTTTCATGTATACAAGCCTCGGTATCCTGTGTGCCATGACGCTCAGCATTCTGGAAAGCCTGCCTCTTATACCGTGTCTGTTTGAGGCGATTTCTGCGCTTGCTACGGTAGGCTTGAGCTTCGGGATCACCCCGACACTTTCCGTTCCATCGAAGCTGATCCTGATCACATTTATGTTCATCGGCCGCGTTGGCGGACTCACGATCATCTACGCAACCATGTCCGGGTACAAGATTCAGTGCGGAAAATTCCCGCAGGAAAAAATTTCCGTCGGATAATATATTTAAGGAGAAAATTATGAAATCAATTCTTTTGATCGGCCTCGGCCGTTTTGGAAAACATGTTGCCATGCATCTTCACAACCTCGGACATCAGGTCATGGCCGTTGACAGTACGGAGGAACGCGTCAACGCAGTCCTTCCCTATGTGACAGAAGCACAGATCGGTGACAGTACAAACGAGTCCTTCCTTTCCTCTCTGGGAATCCGCAATTTTGATGCCTGCATCGTCGCGATCGGCGATAACTTCCAGAGTTCCCTTGAAACGACCTCACTCTTAAAGGAGCTCGGCGCAAAGCTTGTTGTCTCCCGCGCTTCCAGTGATGTTCACCAGAAATTTCTTCTGCGGAACGGTGCCGATCAGGTCGTCTACCCGGAACAGCAGCTTGCAAAATGGACTGCGATCCGCTTCAGCTCCGACCACATTCTTGATTTTGTCAATCTGGAGGGCGACTACGATATCTATGAGGTTGATCTTCCGGAACGATGGGTTGGCATGAGCGTAGGTGAGATCGATATCCGGAAAAAATACGGCATCAACATCATCGCCGTCCGTCGAAACGGCACTCTGGATTTCTCCGTCAAGCCGGAAACCGTCTTTGAAGACGGCAATACGATCCTGGTTCTCGGACAGTATCGGGATCTGCAGAAATGCTTTAAAATTTAATATCCTGTTTGCTCCAGTGCGTGCCTGCGAAACCTGCCGCCGGCAGCTTCTTTCGTATGCATGGCAGCATAAAAAGCCATTTTATGGATATCTCCTGAATTTCAGGACTTTCCCATAAAATGGCTTTTTATTGACATTTTTATTTCACATCTGTTATTTATCTATCCACATATTCCCCATAGGCAATCAGCGGATCCCCGGCTTTCACGCCAAGACCCACCGTCTGGTACAGAACGATTCCCGGATAGTCTGCCCGATACTCCCGTAAAAGGTTTCCCCAGATATCTCTCACCGTTCCCAGAACCGCACCTCCCGCGAACGTATCTCCTGCGGAAAATACCGGATACCACAATCCATCTGTCTCTGCCTCCAGATACTCTGCTCTGGTCACATTTTTCTGCTGCACTGTATGAACCTCTTCACCGGAAAGAAGTCCCATGCGGATCATAATATTCTTCACATCCTGCTTATATGCCTGAACTTCGCTGTCCGTAAATTTTCCGCCGCCTCCGCGCTCCATGAGGATCGCAGGAAGACCTCTCTGACATACGCTGCCGTACAGTTGTCTGTGATATGTTAGCATAGACTAACTTTTAAGGCAAGCAATTTTTCTTGCCAATGACGGTAATTCTGGTAAAATGTAATTATCTACGACAGAGGAGTGACATCCATGGTTACATTAAATGATTATCTTTATTCCGGCGATACCATGTTCAAAATTTTAAAAAACTACAGCCAGGACCTGAAGAAAGAGGCAAAATGCACCGGCAATGAGATCGACCTGATGCATGCGAACTTTCTGCTCCAGATCCGGGAGCTGCTCGAGCACAATGATTTCCTTACTGCCCAGTCCCAGAAGATCCGGGAATTTTATATCCATATGGCAAAGGAATATCCGCTTTTGGCCTTTAACTTCAAAGGGCGCATCAAATCCCTGATCCGCGCGGAGGCAAAGTTCAACGGCTACATCGTCGAATATATCTATGATTACTATATGGAAAATAAGGCCTACCCGTCGATTTCCGAACTCAAGCAGCGCCTCAGCTGTTTTCGGGATCTGATCGCATACCGGATCGTGACTTCTCTGCCGAAATGCTACCTGAAACCTGATGAATCTCAGGAAGAAGCTGACCTCCGATACCTCTACCAGATCGCCAACGAACTTCCGGGCTTTCTCGAAGAGCGGGGATTTACCGCGGAACCGGCCTGCGGTGTGAAGAAAAGCACCTCGCCGTTATTAAACGATGATGTGAAGTCTTACTATCGCGACTATATCTGTGGAAATACTTCTGAGGACTACCAGTCACTCCACATCACCTTCTACGACAACAGCTCCCGCAGCTATATGGAAGTCCAGCTCCGCACCAAGCACATGGACGATATTGCGGAGATCGGTGTCGCCAACCACTTAAGCTACGAGAAGCGCCAGGAGGGCGAGCGCGCCCGCCGCGACGAGATCCCTGTGGGCGAATGCGTCTACTTTGATGAAGCCTACGAGCGCTGCCGCCGCCTCGTAACCTTAAACCTCGCCGACCTCGACGTAAACATGTTCTCCGCCATCAATAATGACCTCGTAAACGATGGCTGCGGCCTCTACCGCGGACGCCTGATCCTGCCCTATGAGCATTTGTCGAGACATCAGAATGAGCTGGTGGATTAACCCTCAATCACTGATCATATAAACAATTTTGTACTCCTGCAGGAGTATCGCCGAAGATCCTGTCTTACTATGGGGCAGGATCTTTTTATTTCTATCCTCACGTTATTTCACTTTCTGAACTATCATTGATATTTCTCCGGTTCTGCCATATATTTAGGTTCCGAAGTAATATTTGGATTTGCTTTTTTTCGCAGAGGAACTGCTTCTGCTACATGATCCAATGGATCTTAAAGCTAAAATCCATCTACAGGAAGGGATTTCTTACATGGATATCGGAAAAATCATCAACCATCTCTCCAGCCGTCTCCGCTCCCGCTCGCAGGCAGTACACGCGAAGCTCAGGATTGAGAATGCACAGGGGAAGATCTTAAACTTTATTCTGGTGGAATCCGCGCTTCATCCCGTCTACCAAAAAGATATCGAAAAGGAATTTTCTCACCACATTACTCAATCAAGTTTATCGTAGAAAATTCCGTGAATAAGACAAAGGTCACATGACTCCCACCGATCAAAGGGTGCCAAGTGACCTTTACTTCTTCTGAATGCACTACCCCAGCTTATCTGAAGCGGCAATACACTTTTACAGCATCTTCAAAATCTCATCCCGATCCAGTACAATACTCTGGATTCCTTCTCCAGACAAGATCTCCTCCGCAAGAGCACTCTTGCTCTCCTGAAGCTTTTTGATCTGCTCCTCGATCGTGTTCTCCGCGATCAGGTCATAGACCGTCACCGTGTTCCTCTGACCGATCCGGTGCGCACGGTCTGTTGCCTGATTCTGCGCAGCGACATTCCACCATGGATCGTAGTGGATCACGATATCTGCCGCCGTCAGGTTCAGTCCTGTACCACCAGCTTTCAAGGAAATACAGAACACAGGAACATCGTCCGTCTCAAAGGAATCCACAAGCCGGATCCTCTGCTCCTTCGACACGCTTCCATCAATTCGGTGATCCTCGATTTTCTCTTTCGCAAGCGCCTTTTCAATTTCATCCAACACACTCGTAAACTGGGAGAACAGAAGCACCTTATGTCCACCGTCGACTGCCTGTCTCACAAGTTCCACACAGGCATCCATCTTCGCGTTTTCACCGTGATAGTTTTCCAGAAATAACTCCGGACCGCAGCAAAGCTGGCGCAGTCTTGTGAGTTCCTTCAATACTTCCAGCTTGCTCTGTTTAAATTCCTCTTTGCTCTGCTTTTCCAGATACAGTTTCAGCCGCTTTGCGTATGCGTCATACAGCTTTCTCTGCTCTCCTTCAAGCTCAATCGTTACCGTCTTTTCGATCTTGTCCGGAAGCTCCGTGAGCACATCCTTTTTCAGTCGGCGAAGAATAAACGGATGTACCATGCTGCGCAATCTCGCACTCACTTCTTCATCTCTGTCATTCATGATCGCTTCTTCAAATTTCTCCCGGAAGCCTTGGTATCCATAAAGGAAGCCTGGCATCAGGAAATCGAAAATACTCCAAAGCTCACTGAGACGGTTTTCCATCGGAGTTCCCGTCAGCGCCATCCGGAATCCACTCTGGATCAGACGCACACTCTTTGCCGCCTGGGTACCATGGTTTTTGATGTACTGCGCTTCATCGATCACCTGATTTGCGAACCGGATATTCTCGTAGCATGCAATATCGCGTTTCAGAAGGTCATAGGATGTGATCCAGATGTCCCTATCTTCCTCATTCTGGATCATTTCCTGCCGCTCTGCCGCATTTCCTGTAATCACCTTGCAGGAAAGCTCCGGCACAAACTGGCCGATCTCTTTTTTCCAGTTGTATACAAGAGAAGCCGGAGTAACGATCAACGTCCGCAGTTCATCTCCTGTCTTTCCTTCCTCTTTCTCAGATAGCAGGAACGTCAGCATCTGAAGAGTCTTTCCAAGTCCCATGTCATCCGCAAGGATTCCGCAGAAGCCGCATCGTTTTAACGTCTTCATCCACCGGAATCCATCCGCCTGATACGGGCGCAGGATTCCCCTCAAGGATTCCGGGACCTCATCATTTGCCTCTTTTGCTGTATCCATATTAAAGAGCAGCTCTTTGTACTTCCGATTCTCCTCAAGGCTAATCCCATCCCGGTTCTTCAGCATCTCGTCCAGATAAAGTGCCCGGAACGCCGGAATCTCCATACTCGCCGGATCTTTCTTTCCATACTGTAAAAAGGTCTCAGCAAGAACCGCCCACTCCTTCTGTTTTTCCGGATCTGTTGTCATAAAGCTGCCATTTTTCAGGCGGAAAAATTTCTTTTTATTTGAATATAACGACAGGATCTCCGCAAGCTCATCCTTTGTCATATCCGGCGCCTGAATCGACATATAAAGAAGACCTGTATCCATGCGGATTCCGATATCCACCGATGGCAGCTTCCGCACCTTCAGTTTCTGAAGCGCGTCCGAAATAAATACTTCCCCGGATTTTCCTAACTCGGTCACACTCTCCGTCAGGAAATGATACAGCTCCTCCGGACCGCCGGAAAGACACATTGACTTGTTGGTCTCATCATAAGCATTGAAATATTTTCCAGTCACTCTCCGCAGCTCTTCCTCAAATCCGTTGTTTCTCACGGAACGGTCTGCCTCATCATAAAGAAGATATTCTTTCCCGCTTCTGTCATACCTGCATTTTACCTGGCAGGAGATGATCTCATCCTGGGAAATATCAAGATAGATCGATACTTTCGGGATCTCCGGACGATACTCATCCAGCGCAAATCCCGTTGTCTGGATCTCTGTCTGATCCTCAATTGCTGGAAGCATCTGCCCAAAAAACAGGGGAAGTTCTTTATTTCTGATATAAAATTCCGACTTTCCAGACAATAGCTCCAAAATTTCTCCCAAACGTCCACCCTGCTGATTCCTGGTACGGCTGACCCTGTCTCCTGTCTGAAAATAGATCCAGTCTTCCGTCTTAGCAAGGATAAAAAAGCTTTCCGTCTTTAAAAGCATTCCATATGGCTGCCTCTCCATGGAAATCTCCGGTCCCGCACCATCAAGTCTGATTCTTACCTGATCATCTCCGACATAGCATGGAATCTCTCCCACATTTTCCATCCATGCGTCAAGATCGCGTCCTTCCAGATAAACATATCTCTCATTGTAACTGCCACTCGTGCGCAGAAACATAGTTGAGAAATATGGTGTGCTCTTTTTATGACGGTACTGTCCCAGCAGAAGCTCCATCGCTCTCCGCCCATCCATGTCAAACTGGTCAAGCGATGAAAGACAGTCTGTCTTTCCGATCTGGTACACTCTTCCCTCATCGCAGGATCTAAATAATTCCAGCATGCTTTTTACCACATACCTTCTCTTACTTCCGATCTTCAGCTCCAGGGAGACACCACCCTTTTCTTTCGCCAGATGGCATTCCATATGAAGCTCCGTGTTTGTCGCAAATTCCGCCAGCGGATCCATATTCCCGACCTGGGGCATGTTCAACATTTCAAGAAGATCCTGATCCGTTTTTCTCAGAACTCCCGGAACAAATGGATCCGGTACTCCGGCCTGCTCCGCCAGCTTCTTTTCGATTTTTGTTCCCCGGAAAATTTCCGTTCCCCAATGATCCATCAGATATTGGGAGAGAAGCGCGGTGACATGATGGCAGCAATATCTGTTCCTATTAAATTCTGAGCAGCTGCAGTTTGCCGAGATCCATTCCCCGTGTGTTTCGTCCACGTACACGTTGCATAACGCGCTCTGCGTATTGGAATCATTCTTCCAGACTGCCCTCAGTGAAAAGATCTTATCCCCTGACACATAAGGAATCCCAGCCTCCCTCTGCTCGTTTGCCAGCATCTTAATCCTGATATCTTTTTTAGGCTCCACCAGAGCCAGCTCCAGACCATTGACCTGCTCTGTCCCATTGAAATCTCTCTCAAAATGTCTGAGATCGTAAACTATCTCATTCTTTGTCCCCACGCCTCTCACCTTCTTCCACAGCAATTCTTGTATTTCTTTCCGGAACCGCACGGACACGGGTCATTCGGATATATCTTCTTTTCGACCCGTACTACTTTTTTCTTTGTCACCGCACGGTTGATCTCCGTCTCCGTATATCCTCCCAGTGGTATTTTCCTCACCGTCCGCTGCGCACGTTCAAGAATCTCCATGATATCGCCAAGGTATGAGGATCTTCTGCCCGATAATAATGCCTTCTGAAGATACCCGGTAAGCTCTCCCGCCGGAATTCCTGTATGTATCGCTTTTTCTAGTTCCCCAACAATAAATCTTCCGTTCGTTCTCTCACAGCGGTATTTTCTCTCCATCATGTCTATCAGCGCTTCCCTGTCTTTTTCCGAAAAGCCGATACCGGAAATTGCGATATCCTCGATCTCCGCCTTTGTCGGAACATAATGGAACCGGTCTGACGTAAGAAATGACCGATATAACAGCTTTACAGAATTGGAGGAAACACTCTGCGAATCATAGTAGACTTCCATCCCCACTATCTTTTTGATATTATACTGGAGTGCACACTGCATCGCCTGTTTCCAGAAGTTTCCTACCCGCTCTGCCGCATTTTGCTCCGGACACAAGATCTTATAAAATTCAGTCACCAGCTCCCGGTCCGCAAAGCCGTAAAGCCTGCATGCTGCCAGAAAACAGGTCTGCTCCGCATGGTCCTTTATGTATTCTCTTTCTTTTCCGCTCCCCAGCCAGTTTTCAAAAAATTCCATGAATTCTTTTGCCAGTATCGTGCGGTACCAGTAATTCTCATCAACAAGCCGGTTCCTGCTTAAAACCGGGAATGTTGTATCCACCGCGTCTCCATTTACAAATTTACTGCCCTGAATGCAGAGCTCTTTGACCTGAAAATACTCAGTGATTCCCATTGTCTGCATGATATTTTCCCAGAAATCTGATTTTCCTGCTTCTTTTATGATCCCCTTTTCCAGCTCCGCTTTTCTCAGATAGACATTGACGGGAAGCTTGTTTTCTTTTATTAATATTTTCAGATCCGCAGCCGTGCCGGAATCCAGCAATGATTGCCATGGTGTCGCAATTTCCCAGGCAAAGTCCGGCACCACAAGTTCCGGGGCGAATACCTTACTGATCTCCTTATTCAGATATTTTTGAAAGCGCTCCGCCTCTTCAGGCGCAAACGCAGGATAACCAAATGCCGTCTTTCTTGTCCGCCTTGGAATTGTCCTGTATCTTTCGAGAATCGGGGCTGTCTCCCCGGATCCATCAAACTCCTCAAGGACTTCCAGATAAATCGGTGTGATCGATTTGTCCGTATAATTTACGGTCAGGAGATCTCTGACGTGGATCCGGTCCTTAAGCTTTGTCTCCGGGGACTGGCTGGCTCCCGCCTCATTTAACAGACTTCCTCTTACATCCCCATATTCATATACAATACGGACAAGTTCCAGAAGTTCTCCCACCGTTTTTTCCGAATCGATCCGCACCTCGCGGATCTGCTGCGGGTTTGTCCTCGCCGCCGTCATTTTTATCCTGAACATCCTCATTATTTTTCTCCCAGCTGCCTGACAGGCACCTCTGTCTGTGTATTTTTCTCTCTAAATTTTAAAAAAAGGAGATAACTCTTCCTCAAGCTATCCCCTTGTCCTATATTCAGAATTATATGTACTTTTACAGTTTCCGTCAAGATATTTGCCTTCTACACCAGATTCTTCATATCCTTAAACGCTGTCCGCTCCATCTTCTCCCGAAGGTCATTCCTGATCTTCGCGAAGTCCTCACGGACAAGCTTCTTTTCCTTTACAAGGCACTCACCCGCAACATAAACATCTCTCACATTCGATGCAATCGCGCTGTACACAAGCGCCGAATACGGATCGTATACCGGGAACATATTCGGGGAGTCGGTCTCTACGAGGACGAGATCCGCCTGTTTTCCGGGCTCGATGGAACCGGTGATGTCACCGAGTCCTAACGCTCTTGCTCCCTCGATGGTCGCCATGGAGACCACCTCCTTTGCCGGGAACGCGCTGCGGTCACGGAGCTCATTTTTGTGGAAGTTCTCACACATCCGCATCTGGATGAACAGGTCTAACGTATTTCCGCTCGCCGGACCGTCGGTGCCGAAGCCGACGGACATGCCGTGCTTATGCATCAGTGACACCGGGGCTACGCCCTTTGCGGCCTTCGTGTTGGAGGCGATGCAGTGGGCCACGGACGCGCCATGCTTCGCGAGGATCTCCACATCATGTTCCGTCGTGCGGATGCTGTGGGCCGCCAGCGTATTCGATCCGAGGACTCCGATATGCTCCATAAACTCGATGGGCGTCATGTTATACTGTTCCCTTAACTGGGTCATCTCGTAGTCCATCTCCGCCACATGGAGCGTAAATACGGTTCCCGCCTTTACATCCTCCTCATAGGCCCTCTTTAAGGTCTCCGGGCTGCAGGTCGTCGTTCCGTGGGGCGTGATCGCTCCGGAAACACGCGGGTGATCTTTGTACGCTTCGATGAGCGCAATTCCCCGCTCGATGGCCTCATCCGCGTTCTTACTGTCGCAGGAATCCTTTTCCATCACCGTCTCACCGGCGATTCCGCGGATCCCCATCTCGTCCATGACCTTCGCCACGACTTCCTCGAAATAGTACATGTCAAGCACTGTCGTCACGCCGGAAAGCAGCAGCTCGCCGATGGCGTATCTCGTGGAAAGCTTTGCCATCTCCGCGTCCATAGCCTGGTTCTCCATCGGGAGCAGGAACACCCGCAGGCGGTCCTTGCAGTCGTCCCCGAGACCGCGGAACGGGATCATGCCGAGGTGGCAGTGGGTGTTCACAAGACCCGGAATCACGATGGCGCGCTTCGCATCGATCTCCTCGAAGGTCTCGCCAGCTTTTAAGATCCCCTGCGCAGTAAGCTCCTGAAGCGTTTTCTCAAGCTCATCTTCCGGTCCTGCTGCCAGGATCTTCGTATCCTCAAACATTACATAACCATGATCCCAGACATCACCTGCCGCGTTCATCGTCACAACAATGCCGTTTTTGATAATCTTCTTCATCGTTCTAATTTCATCCTTCATAATTTCGATCTGATCCGGCTCTTCCACTATCCGGGGAGAAAAACCGGCGGCGGGCCGTAAAACTACTTCCCGTACTTCTCAACCAACGGCACATGTTCCTGCCCCGGCACCGTCAAAAGCCCGTGATCCGTGAGCTTTAACTTCGGTGAAACCGGCAGACAAAGCGTGGACATGGACATGATCACGTTGTTGTTCACATATCCAAGACCTTCCATCGCCGCCCGGACTTCTTTCAGTTCCTGTCCGAGGACCTCGATCGGCTGATCCGAAACGATGCCGCCGATTGTAAGTCTCGCCTCCGCCAGGGACTTTCCTCCGGCGAATACCACATACGCCCCCTGGAGCTCCAGGACGCGCCTCTGGGCCAGTTTCATATCGTTCTCATCTGTTCCCAGGACAAACAGGTTATGGCTGTCGTGGGACCACGTGGTGGCCACAGCGCCCGGTTTCGTCAGCGCGCCCTCCACAAATCCATATCCGACATTTCCATTCTTGCCGTACCGCTCGAAAACGACTGCAAGGGAAAGTCCCGCCGACTTCCAGTCAAGCACACCGTCCTTCACCTCGACTCTGCGCTTCACCGGCGTGGTCGCCGTTCCGAAGGTACCGATCTTCATGACATTGACTTCCGCCCATTTCGCGTCCGGATCTTCCGCCTTTAACACAAAGTCGGAGATCTCCGCCGGACGGCAGTTGATCGTGTGGTAGAAAGAAACCGGGAAACTGCACGCCGCAGCTTCTGCCGCACCGTAAGCCTCCTCGTCCTTGCAGTACACACACTCGCCCTTCTTATAAACCACCACCGGCTCGATCCCGTCCAGACTGTCAAGCAGCATAAAGTCTGCGATCTTTCCCGGCGCGATCATCCCTCTGTCATCCAGATGCATCCGCCGCGACGGTGTCCAGGTCGCGCAGTAGATCGCCTTCTCCATCGGCATCCCCGCCTTCACAGCCGTCTCGATGATCTTATTGAGATGTCCGGTCAGAAGTTTATCTGCCATCGTGTCATCCGTCACCAGCGCCACATTCTCATAGAGTTCATGGTCGCAGACAGTCTTCACGACCTCCGGTGTCAGGGATTTGAACTGCAGCTCCAGAAACATCCCAAGCTCCGTCTTCTCCATCACTGACTGTGGTGTCTGCTGGGTGTGATCCGCGTCAACACCTTCATAGATAAAGCGGTTAAGATCCGCCCCCGTAAGTCCCGGGCAGTGCCCTTCGATTCGGAGATTCTTTCCAGCGTTCCGGCACACATTGATGAGGTCCCTCGTCCGGCTCTCGCCTTCTGCTGAGAGATCCTTATAGTTCATGATCTCCCCAAGGCAGAGAACTCCATCTAAGGATGCCATCTCAGAAATTTCCTTTGCACCAAGTGATGCCCCGGCTGTCTCTAACTTCTCATTTGTCGCCGGAACACTTGACGGGATCGCCCAGAAGATATCCTGCTTCGTCTTCTGGGCCATAAAAGCCCGGATGCCGTCCATGCCGAACACGTTCGCCATCTCGTGGGCATCGGCAACCACCGTTGTCACTCCATATGGAAGCGTGATCCTTGAAAACTCGCCCGGATATGTCATCGAGCTCTCGATGTGCATATGGATATCCACGAGACCAGGCAGCATGTATCTGCCTTTTCCGTCGATCTCCCGCACTCCCGGATATGAAATTGCAGGGGAAACGCAATAAAACTTTTCCCCTGCAACTGCCACATCCCGCTTTTCAAAACACTGTCTGAAGGTCTGATAGACCATGACATTTTTCAGAATGAAATCGGGTCTCATATAAAATTCCTCGTTATTAGTTGTTGATCGTTCTGTTCCACTGGTCGATCCAGTTATTTAAGATCGGGTTTACAAAAGCATAGTCAACAACCTTAACTTTTGCAGCCTTGTCGCCGTAGGTCATATCCTTGGACTCTTCCTCAGTGAATGTAACGTCCTTGTTTGTCGGTGCCTCGTTTAATGCCTTACCAGTCTTTGTCTGAAGCTCCTCGCTGATACGGTAGTTGATGTACTCGTAAGCAAGCTCCTTGTTCGCACAGTTCTTTGTTACGTTGATGGTGTTGAAGTTAGCGTAAGCTCCGTCCGGTGTAACGTAAACAAGTGTCGGGTTAGCGGCTACGATCGTCGGAACGCCGAAGTCACCGACAACTGCTGCTGCAACTTCACCGGATGTGAACATGTTGATCAGGTCGGAAGACTTTGTGTAAGTCTTAACAAGGTTCGGCTTTAAGTCAGCAAGTGCCTTGAAAGCAGCCTCGCCGTTGTCTGTTGTTACGTCAACGCCTGCGTGGTCGCTTGCAACGTAAACCATAGCCGGTCCGAATGTTGTTGTGATCTCCGGGATGGAAACCATGCCTGCAAGGCGCTCGTCCCAAAGGTCATCAAAGCTTGTGAGCTCAAATCCTGTAAGCTCCGGGTTGTAGATGATACCGATGCTGTTGATAGTGTACGGAACACCCTGTCCTGCCTCTGCAATCTCCTTTGCAGCCGGGATCAGCTTCTCAGCATTCGGGATCTTGCTTAAGTCGATCGTATCGAAAAGTCCCTCGTCAGTGCCCTTCGCTGTCATAGCCTGGGAGAGCTCGATCACGTCGATGGTGGAGTTCGGGTCTGCCGCTAACTTTGTATAACGGTCGTTTGTGCCGCCTGTCTCAGTAACGATCTCACAGCTGAACTCGTTCTCAAACGGTGTGTAAACCTCTTCTTCGGAGATATCTTCGCTGAGGCCGTATGTGGATAATACGAGCTTCTGTGCGTCTCCGGAAGCTGCCTTTGTCTCTTCTGCGGAAGAAGCTGCCTCAGAACTTGCTGCCTGGCTTCCTGCTGCTGTGGTCTCTGTTGTGGATGCGCCGCCGCAAGCGGTAAGCATCATTGCTGTGCAAAGTACAACTGCTGCTGTTTTTTTCATGGTTTTTCTCCTCTTTCTCTCTTTTGAGATAATATTTCTTCGCGTTGACAGAATCTCTGCCCCCGCGATGGATCACTAAGTTAATTTTTATCTTCTCACCAGGATCAGTTTATCCTTCGGCAGATACAGCCGGATCTCCTCGCCCTCTTTATAAACATGGTCAGTTCCCATATTTACCTTCAGGACACCGGCGGAAGTCTCAACCTCGTACTGGTAGCTCTTCCCGAGGAATGTGCGGACACCGATCTTACCGCTTAAGACATTCTCTGTCTGAACATCATCTGCCAGACAGATATCGTCCGGGCGGATCGTTCCCGCAAATTTCTCGCAATCGAGATCCATGGAAGTTAAGAACTCGCTTCCATCCGGTGCTGTGTAGACGCCGTCCTGTTTTTTCGCAAGCTCCAGGAAGTTCTCGAAACCGATGAATCTTGCGACGAACTCTGTCGCCGGTCTCTTGTAGATGTTCTCCGGTGTGTCGAACTGCTCGATCACGCCGCCGTTCATAACGGCAACTTTATCGGAGATGGAGAAACATTCCTCCTGGTCATGGGTGACAAATAATGTGGTGATTCCAAGGCGCTTCTGAAGACGTTTGATCTCAACACGCATGGAAAGTCGTAATTTCGCATCAAGGTTGGATAACGGTTCATCCAAGAGCAGTAACTTTGGCTCGATGACAAGTGCTCTCGCGAGGGCAACTCTCTGGCGCTGTCCGCCGGACATCTGCTTCGGGAAACGGTCGGCAAGCTCTGTCAGACCGCAGACCTCAAGGATCTCCCTGACCTTCCTGTCGATCACATCCTTGTCCATCTTTCTTGTCCTGAGTCCGAACGCTACATTGTCATAAACGCTTAAGTGCGGGAACAGGGCGTAGCTCTGGAATACCAGACCGAACTGACGCTTGTGGACCGGGACCTTTGTCATGTCCTCACCATCTAATGTGAAGGTTCCGCCCTGCGGGTCGATAAAGCCTGCAACGACGCGGAGTGTCGTGGACTTACCGCATCCGCTGGGTCCTAAGAGGGATACGAGCTCGCCCTCCTCGACTTCCAGATTCAGCCCCTTTAAGATCTGTTTCTTTTTATCGTAACTTACGTCGATTCCATTTAAACTCATAAAAGCCATGGTCATATTCTCCTTATTTCGCCAGGGCTGCGATACCCAGTGTGCGGTCTACGATCACCATGATGACTACGGTAGCTGCCATTAAAAGTACGGAAACCGCCGATACGGTCGGATCATAGTTGTATTCAATATAGTTCATCAGTGTTGACGGGAATGTGGAAACACCCGGTCCGGATAAGAACATGGACACCGGAATGTTGTTGAAGGAATTGATGAACGCCAGCATGAATGCTGAGGAAATTCCGGAGGTCACATTTGGAAGAACGACCTTGAAGAACGCCGCTCCCTTCGGGCATCCGAGGCTCCACGCCGCCTCCTCGATGGAAAAGTCGAACTGCTCCATCGAAGAACCGACTACGCGGATCACATACGGAAGTGTCACCATAAAGTGTCCTGCGAGAAGTCCCGCGAACACCGGGATCCTGAGTGTCAGGATCAGGCACTGGTACATAATAAAGCCGATTACAATTCCCGGAACGATGGTCGGGGAAAGGAAGATGGACTTTAATAACTGCTTTCCTTTTAAACCGGATCTCGCCAGCGCATAAGCCGCTGGGATTCCGACCAGAAGAGAGATGCATGTCGCGAGGAGCGCGACCTCAAGGCTGGTCAGGAATGATCTGCGGAAAGACTTTAGCGCGAACACGTTCGCGAACCATTTCGTCGAGAAGGACTCGATCGGGAATGTGATGGCGCTTCCGCCGCCGAATGCTGTTACGGTGATGATCAGTAACGGGATCATCAAAAATGCAAATACGATCGCTGCCCATATGGTCAGCACTTTATTTTTACGCATAATCTTCACCTCTGCGGTCCAGCCGTGCGGCCAGAGCGTTAAATCCTTTGATCACAACCAGGGTTACAACGATCATGATGAGGGCGATCACGGACGCGCCGGTCCAGTCACTGACGGACATCGCTCTCTGGTAGATCAGGGTCGCCATGACCATGTTGGAGTTGCCGCCTAATAACTGCGGCGTCGTGTAAGCTGTCAGGGTTCCGGTAAATACCAGAATACCGCCGACGATGATTCCCGGAAGACTCATCGGGAAGATGACCTTCATGAATGCTTCGCTTCTTGAAGCTCCGAGGCTCTGTGCCGCCTCCATCATGTCATCATCGATATTTTCCATAACACCGGCAACTGTCACGATCATTAACGGAAGAAACAGGTAGACAGAACCAATGATGATAGAAAAGTCGGTGTATAAAAGCTTCATCGGCTTCTCGATCAGTCCCATAGCGATCATTGCCTTGTTGATGATCCCGTTGCTGCCGAGAATATTGATCCATGCAAAGCTTCGGATAACGGAGTTCGTCATCATCGGGAAGATCGACGCAGAGAGGAGAAGTCCTCTCCACTTCTTATCACAGCGGCTGATGAAATACGCCGTCGGGATACCGCCCACCATACAGACAAAGGTGGTGATGACCGCGATCTTCACGGTTCTCAAAAAGATCTTTCTGTAATACTCGTCCTTAAAAAAGTCCACATATGCGCTGAACGGGTAATCTCCCGTAAACACGCTTGGAACCAGAACGCGAAGCAGCGGGATCATCAGGAACAGAAATAAGATCACCAGTCCCGGAACCAGCATGCACCATGCACTGCTCTTTTTCATTGGTTTGCCCCTTTCTTAACTGTGCGTAATAAATTTTAATTAGTGTTTCTTATAAATATTTGTTTTTTCATCAATTACACTTATATTTTACATTCATTATAAAAAGTGATATACTATACGTCAAATACATATTATCTATAATTTTTATGCAGTAAAGCTATGAGGAGGCCCTGTATGGAATTAAAAGAAGCCCGCTATATCCTGGCGATCGCCCGCCACCAGAGCATCGGCAAGGCCGCCGAATCCCTTTATATCTCCCAGCCGTCCCTGAGCAAGTACTTAAAGAACCTGGAAGAACGTCTCGGCGCTCCGCTGTTCAGCCGCCACGAAAACCGCTACTACCCGACTTACATGGGTGAACGCTACCTCCACTACGCCGAACAGATCGTTGCCTGCGGCGATGAGTGGATGCAGGAATACGACGATATCGCTCACCGCCAGCGCGGCCGCTTAAACATCGCCGTGCCGATCATGATGGGCAGCACGCTGATCGAGCCAATGTTGGCACCGTTTCATAAACGATACCCCTATGTGACCTTAAATATCATGGAAGCAGTAAATTTCATTGCAGAGAACAGTCTGGAGACCTCCTCCATCGACCTGACCCTTTACAATATCCATGAATTTCCCGAGACCATGGACTACCAGATCCTGCGCTCTGAGGAGATCGTTCTGGTCCTGCATGAAAACCATCCTCTCGCCGCAAAAGCCATTACCCGCCCCGGCTTCCGCTACCCGTGGCTGGATCTTTCCCTATTAAAAGAGGAAAACTTCATTCTCCTCTACCCGGACCAGAACACCGGCGGCATCGCTCTGGATCTCTTTAAAGAGTACAACATCAATCCACCGGTCTCTCTCCACACGAGAAACTCCTCCATGTCGATCCATCTGGCTATGGACGGCGTCGGCGCTGCCTTCGCCCCGGAGAGCTATTTCCACCATGAAAACCAGTACACCGGAAACCGCGCCCTCTGCTTTTCCGTCGGCCATAAACCGGCCCTCACAACTACCATCGCCGCCTATCGGAAAAACCGGTATCTGCCGCAGCATGCGAGGGATTTTCTGGAAATGATCCGGGAATATTGCCATGAGAAATAAAACGTTCTCCCAGAAGCTTATATCTATCTGCAAAATGCGCCGTCTGGCGCACCTCGTAAAAGAAGCCGGACAATCTCTTTCAGTATCCGGCTTCTTGCTGCGAATCTTCTGGCACCTTTAGCTCTGGTAAACAAACAGACGGTTCATTCCCTCCTGCCACGGGTATTCGAATTCCAAATATATGATCTCTTTCCCAAAACGTGCAAATTTTTCTTTCCAATAGTTTGTAGTTGCCTGTCTTAATCTCATAATATGATCTTTTTCATAAATATTATTACCCGCATTTTTATATTCAAAGCTTTCAAGCTCTTCTTTTGAATAGTACGGATTCATCTTAATAAACCAATATCCGCCGGGCTTCAGCACCCGTTCCAGATCATCGATCACGGTTGTTGATATGTCCTTCGGCACTACATCCAGAACATTGGACAGGATCACTCCATCAAACGACATGGGTTCCACCTTTAAATCCAGATTTCTCAGATCCACCGGTATACATTCCTCAAAAACCCGGGTTCACATTTCTATTTCCTGCTCATATGCTTTCTTCAAAGCTGATCATCTCCAATATGAATTTTATCTCTTCGTTGTTTGGCAGTTTAAAATCTCTCTAAGATTTCTTTATCTATACTCGACAACATCTCTTAATGCTTTTCGTGGCCTTTTCGGCGGAGCTTCATTTGCAGCTCCAACAGCAACAATTCCTGTCAGCTGGTTGTCTGTTCCGATAAATTCTATCAGCTCATTATAGGCAAAGCAGGTATTGGCAATCCATAATGTACCTAATCCATATCCGGTCGCTGTCAATATCATATTCTCAACAGCCGCACCGATCGACAGCGAATCGCAAATTTCTACGATCCGTTTTTCTCTCTCGATGCTTGCAAATGGTGTATATTGATTTGTATTAAGCACTGCTATAAGGCACGGCGCCTCCTGCATGATTCTGACTGTATTTTCAGCATCGGGGATTGCAAATGCCCATTCCGGCATAAGTTCATGTGTGATTTTTTCTGAATTTATACCATGGCGCATAACCTCAACCAGTTTATCTTTCTCTTCTCCCTGATATACGATAAATTTCCATGGCTGCCGGTTTTTGGCTGATGGCGCAAGAGTAGCACTATATATGATGTTGTATAAATAAAGTTGACACCTTATTCTCAAGGAATTCATGTATAATAAAAGAGAATAAGGAGGAACTCTCAA
>NZ_WQPW01000039.1:0-4392 GCF_018785465.1 Clostridium sp. MCC328 | reverse complement strand
AACCTAAAGCGGTTTCCGCCTATCCGGACAGGTGGTTTCCATTTTTCCGGACAGACGGCTTCGCCGCAACGGAATATTCAACTGATTACAAAGAACAGCAAAGAGCGTGTACAGATGGGATCTTACCGTTTTATTTTTGCATTTTCAACAAGTCTTCTGATTCAGGCGATTACAGTTGGATTTGTAGATAAATGCGGTGGAGATGCTGCGGCATGGAGAACGGTTGCTATTATCTATGCAATCATTGGTCTGGTCGTAAATACGATTTCAGCACTTTCTGTTAAGGAACTTCCGGAGGAGGAACTTAATGAAGGAGAAGTAAAGAATGATAATGAAAAGTATGGAATGGTACAGGCATTCAAGCTTCTTGTCAAAAACAAATATTACATGATGATTTGTGGAACATATATTTTACAGCAGTTATATGGTGCCATGATTGGAGCTGGCATTTATTACATGACATGGGTACTGAAAAATAAGAATTTGTTTGGACAATTTGCATGGGCAGTAAATATTCCACTGATCATTGCCTTGATTTTCACACCGACATTAGTTGGTAAGTGGAAAGGCATGTATAAACTGAACTTAAGAGGTTATGTCTTAGCAGTCATCGGTAGAGCACTTGTTGTTGTTGCCGGATATATGGGTAGTGTTCCGCTGATGATGGCGTTTACAGCTCTTGCAGCCTTAGGTCAGGGACCATGGCAGGGAGATATGAATGCTGTTATTGCATCCTGCTCTGAATACACTTATCTTACACAGGGAAAGAGAATTGATGGAACGATGTACTCTTGTACTTCTCTTGGTGTAAAAATCGGTGGAGGTATTGGAACCGCTGTTGTTGGATGGATGCTTGAGCTCAGTGGATATGTCGGAAAAAATGCAACTCAGCCACAGTCTGCACTTGATATGATGCAGTTCATGTATCTTTGGCTTCCGTTAATCTTTGATGTATTGATTATGTTTGCACTTTCAAGAATGAATGTTGAAGATGCAAATAAAAAACTGAAAGCAGAAAAAGGAATTGCTGCAGATGAAATAACAGATGCATCAGACATGAATTAGCATTTGACAGGGAAAAAGCATTGTTTGAACGCAGATAAGCATTCCCCCGCTTCAAGTGCGCGGAGCACTAAGCGGCGGGTGAGGGGGGGGTGCTTATGTCAGTGGGAGTTGAAAGCTCCCACTGACAGATCGCGAAGCGACTGCGTTCATGAGCAAGTAGCGAAGCGGATTGCGAATGTCCGCTTTACCATTGTTCAATGAGGCAATGCTTTTTCTATATAAATATCTTCAGGACTAATCAAAAAAAGAAAAGGAGAAATGATCTATGAGCAGTATTTTGGTATTAGGCGGAGCTGGTTATATTGGTTCTCACACTGTGTATGAGTTGATTGCCGCAGGAGAAAAAAGATGGTACATGCGTAAGGGATTACATCCATGTGAATGACCTTGCACAGGCTCATATTCTTGCCATGGAATATTTAAGAAACGGAAATGAAAGTAATATTTTTAATTTGGGTAATGGAGTCGGATTTACGGTAAAGGAAGTTGCGGAGACAGCTAGAAAAGTAACAGGACACCCGATTCCCGCAAAGGAAGAAACCAGATGAGCAGGAGATCCGCCAACGCTGATTGCATCTAGTACGAAAGCGAAAGAGATTCTTGGATGGAATCCTAAATTTGATGATCTTGAGACGATTATTACAACTGCATGGAAATGGCATAGAAATCATCCGAATGGTTATGAAGCATAATATTCAGTTTTCACAAAACAGTCTGTTTAGTATTTATACATGGTATGGATGCGCAAAATATTCTGTGTAGAATAGTAAAAGGTCATTCAGGTATTTTTTAAGGTTGCTCATTTGCAATTCCTCCTTTCCTTGTTTACAAATCGATTATAGGATAGATAAAAAAGGATTGCTTGCCAAATCGAAAGAAGATATAGACAAATGTTGCAAAGGAGAGTATTTCATGCAGTTAAAATATGTTGACACAAAAGAGGAAATTATAGCGGTCAATAAGAAGTCAAAACATATTGAACCTCATCTTCATAATGCACTGGAGATTGTATGTGTAACAAATGGAGCATTAGAGCTTGGTGTCGGACAGGAACTTTACCATATGGAAAAAGGAGATATTGGATTTGTATTTCCAGATATCATTCATCACTATCAGGTACTGACACCCGGTGTAAATACGGCCATTTATCTGATTGCATCGCCATTTGTGATTAGTAAATTTGCAGATATCATGCAATCCATGGCTCCCGAATATCCGATTATCAGAGCGGAAAAGGTTGAACAAGAGGTATATAGAGTTATAAATGCAATTTTAGAGACAGAACAGCCAGATATAACTGTTGCACAGGCATATCTTCAGATTGTGTTAGCACGTTGCATTGGAAAATTGAATTTGGTAGAAAAGAGTAATGTGGGGAGCAGGGATCTGATTTACCAGACGGTTTCCTATATATCAGCAAATTTTAAAAAAAAGTTTTCGCTGGAAGAGATGGCAAAAGATCTGGGGGTAAGCAAATATGTCTTATCTAGGCTTTTTTCTCAAATATTCCATAGAAATTTCAATCAATATCTTAATGATGCAAGGTTAAACTACGCATGTTATCGTCTGGAAAATACGAGGGATTCTATTACAAATATTTGTCTGGATAGTGGATTTGAAAGTCAAAGAACGTTTAACCGAACATTTAAAGAAAGATACAAAATATCGCCGAGTGACTATCGGAGTAAATGCGT
This sequence comes from Clostridium sp. MCC328, assembly GCF_018785465.1. Lineage (NCBI taxonomy): Bacteria > Bacillati > Bacillota > Clostridia > Eubacteriales > Clostridiaceae > Clostridium > Clostridium sp. MCC328. The sequence continues at coordinate 1,633 of NZ_WQPW01000039.1, read as the reverse complement.
GAAAGATATGTTGTTATAAACGGTTCTATTAATGGAAAAGAGCTTACTGTATCCACAAAGAAAAATCCGGAACGGAAGTTGCAGACGGAAACCCATACCGTTATAGGGCAGGAGAAGATTAAACGGATGCCGGTTACAGAAGCAAGCCGAATGGCAGTGTACTAAAATTTGGTGGATGTAATTGAAGAAAAAATATGATATCATGTGAGTAACAAGTCGGAATTTGGAGGTAAAAAGCATGATGAAGCTCGATAATTTTATTAATATGATGACGGGACACTTTAATAACAAAGAGCAGTTTGATAATATGCAGAGAGAAGGGAAAACATATCCTTATGCAGAACACATTAATACAATCTGTAATGAGAAAATTTTAAACCTTCCTAAAGATTTTAATGGTAAATTTGTTGTTGAAGAAAGCTACTATGAGACAAATGGTAAGCGCCATGCTTCCCCACATCTTTTCCTTATTACAGAGAAAGAAGACGGAATTGTGTTGTATTCTTATGAAATACCAGAAGGAGAAGATAAAAGTACGTTTTCATATGATTCTATGAAAAATGCTGACTACACTGAATTGAAAAAATCTGAAAAATTCACTCCGGCGCTCTATCATGAGAAAGATGGAATCTGGGAAGGAGGCAGTACAAGCCAGTTTTCACCGGTAATGACCTTTAAGCTTTGGGAAAAGTTTTCTGATAGTTGTCTGGAGGTATCTGAAAGCATGGAAGTTAATGGAAAGAAAACTTTTGGATATGATGAACCAATTATCTATAAGCGAGTATAATCCAAGAATGAAATATTGCGATAAATTTCAAATTTATGGAGGCATATATTATGAGAGTAATCATTTCAATCATTCTAATGGTAATTGCAGCGTTGGTCGGTTTTTTCTTTGGTGCTGGAATGAACGAAGCAATGGGTGGAGCAATACTACTTTCAATGATTACAGGTTTTGCTTGCACTATTAATGCTATTGAAAAGAACAAGAAGGACTGACAACTCCCTGTTTTGAGAATTGAGAAAATCGATACTTGTAGATGGAGGTAATCAAAATGAAAGAATATCAATATTTGATTGGAAAAATTATTGTCGCAGTGGCAATTATAGTTGCCGCAATCATTATAGCGCAGGCTATTGGTGGAGCTGGAGAAAGTATCCGTAGTAGCTTGTTGCAATTAAGGGATGCTCTTCGATAACTTCCAGTTTGCCGATGCCAAAAGGTTAAAACAGAATATCGCGGAGGCGATGGCATGAATAAACTATACGATTTATTAAAATATATTATCTATGCAAGTTTCTACATGATTGTGATTAAAACGGGTATGGATTTCTATGGGTATAAGCGCTTTCCGAAACTATACGAATCGTATTCTGCACCGTGGTATACAGAAGCATTACTGTATATCGCTGCCTCGCTTTTCGTGATTGTCGTATGTTTTGTGCTCAGAGTAATCATTGGACGAAAGATGAAGAAGAGGTGAGCTATATGTTTATGCTGTTTGAGTTTATGTTTCCGATTATCTTCGTAATGGTTTTTGGCATGATCATCTTTGATGTTGTATAAATAAAGTTGACACCTTATTCTCAAGGAATTCATGTATAATAAAAGAGAATAAGGAGGAACTCTCAA